>CAUCYJ010000009.1:0-29027 GCA_958446945.1 uncultured Lachnospiraceae bacterium
CTTGAAACTTCCGCCTTTAAATTCATTTACCTTATTTCCTTCTTTTGAGCGTGTTCCTTCTGCGAAGATTAGATAGTTTCTTCCTCTCTGCACTTCTTTCGTTACATCCATAATTACCTGCATTGATTGTCTCAGATCGTCTCTGTCAATCAAAAATGCCCTCATACAGGCAAATACCTGTTTTAAAAATGGTACGTTTCCCACTTCTTTTTTTGCTACAACGGAAAATGGTTTCGGACAGGATGCAACAATGGCCAGAACATCATACATTCCCTGATGATTCGGGAAAAACATAAATCCTGACTGTTTCGGGATATTTTCTTCACCGTATGTTTCTATTGTTACATTTCCACCGATATTCGCTCGTTTTGTAATAAACCGCAGCATCTTGTAATGCTGTTCTTCTGTATACTTTTGTACATGGGAAGCATGGTAGCATAGCTTTACCCACATAAACGGTACCAGTATAATATTGCGAAGTACCATGATTAAAATTCTTTTCATTGCCCGCTATATCCCTTCTGTTCTTTTATTTTTCTGTCTGATATTCTAAAATGGCTGTTTCATAAAGATTATTGCCTTCACAATCTACTACAACAATTGCCGGAAGATTCTCTACTTCCAGACGACGGATTGCTTCTGTACCAAGATCATCATAGGCAACTACTTCTGCATTTTTAATACATTTAGACAAAAGCGCCCCTGCTCCGCCCACTGCTGCAAAATATACAGAAGTGTTACGGACAACTGCATCAATCACTTCTTTTGTACGTTTTCCTTTTCCAATCATTCCTGCAAGTCCCATATCAAGAAGCTTCGGTGTATACTTGTCCATCCGGCTTGCTGTTGTCGGTCCGGCAGAGCCAATCGGACGCCCTTCTCGCGCCGGAGATGGACCCATATAATAGATCATCTGTCCTGTCAGATCTACCGGAAGCTCCTCTCCTGCTTCGATTGTCTCAATCATTCTCTTATGAGCTGCATCTCTTGCCGAATAAATCGTACCGCTTAAATATACATAATCTCCTGCTTTCAGACTCTTTACATCTTCTTTTGTAATCGGAACTCGTATCTGTCTGTCCATCTTTCTTTCCTCCTATATCACTTCTACCACATGTCGGTTTACATGACAGCAGATATTTACTGCCACCGGAAGTCCTGCTATATGTGTCGGATAAGTGTTGATATTCACTGCAAGTGCTGTTGTTCTTCCACCCAGACCTCCAGGTCCGATTCCCAATCCGTTAATTCTTCTTAAAAGTTCTTCTTCCATCTCTTTTACATATGGAATTTCTGAATGTGTTCCCGCTTCTCTCGTTAATGCCTGCTTTGCCATAAGAGCACATTTCTCAAATGTACCGCCGATTCCAACTCCGACTACCATAGGAGGACACGCATTTGGTCCTGCATCCCGCACAGCTGTTAGAATCGCATCCTTCACACCTTCTATTCCATCTGCCGGCTTCAACATAAAAATACGGCTCATGTTTTCGCTGCCGAATCCTTTCGGTGCAACTGTAATTTTTACCTGATCCCCTGCCACAATTCTGCAGTGAATAACTGCCGGCGTATTATCATTTGTATTTTCTCTGATGAGCGGATCCTTTACAACTGATTTTCTCAAATATCCTTCTGTATAGCCCCGGCGTACCCCTTCATTTACCGCATCTTCCAGAAGTCCACCCTCCAGATGTACTTCCTGTCCGATTTCAAGAAATACAACTGCCATTCCTGTATCCTGACAGATTGGAATCATATCTTCTGCTGCGATTTTCAGGTTCTCCTGAAGTTGTCCAAGAATCTTCTTTCCGAGCGGAGATTCTTCTTTCGCCTCTGCCTGCTTCATAATTCTGTCCATATCTTCTGAAAGAAAATGATTGGCTCTGATACACATTTCTCTGACGCGCTCTGTGATTTCACTTACCTGTATGTTTCGCACCTCTCTATACCTTCCCTTCTGCAGCAATTGCTGCTCTCGTACTAAGTTTTATTATATTACAGAATGATTGTGGCGACAAGTAGTGTACTGCTCAACTTCCATCACAAGGAAGAGACGTTCGCACTCAATTCCGTCTTTCTCATCTATATCTATAATTTCATTTAATCTGGCAATTCTCGGCAGAAGTGTATTTCGATGTATCTTAAGCTTTGCCGCTGTCTGGCTTACATTTCTCTTCATTCTAAGATACCAATACAGTGTTTCATACAAATCTCTTCCCTTTTCTTCATCCTCTTTTTTAACTTTTTCCAATGCTTCTGCATATAAAGATCCTTTTGCCATTTCCCTGCCAATATAGGATACTGCCAGCTCATGATAGTACTGTTCTGTCAAATGTATTCTCATACGCGTCTTTTTCTTCTGCACAAATCCCATAATATCTTTCTGGATCTTATAATTTTCTTCTTTTTGCGTTTCATCTGCAAATCCATTGCCAATTAATATTTTTCCTTCCAGATTTTCTATCTCTTTCAGACATTTAATAATCTGATTTCTATCTTTTTGTCCGTGAATCCCAGACAAAAACACGCTCTTTTGCTCTGGATAATGCAATTTCCCCTGAAAATTCTTATTTGTTTCTAAATACTCATATATTCTTTTTAAGTCTATTGACTTTTCGCCGATAATCCACATGAAATCCGGTATTTCCTTTTTCTTCTTTTCTCGACTATGTTCTTCCATCTGATATCCCTTAACAAGAATATCCAATAATTTTTCTACAATTGTCTTTTTTTTCCCAGCCGTTACATAACCAGCAAGCTTTACCCCATCTCCATCAGGATATCTTACAATTTCATTTTCCTTCGTACATACAGACTTTTCCTTGCCAAATGCAAATTGTTCCATTCCATTTTCATCATAAATACAAAATGCTACACCAGAATATTCACTGATCTCCCTCATGATCTCATGCATGCAACGATTCCCTGTCAGGCCTGTCAGCATGATCTTATAGCAGTAATTTATATCAAGCAGTTCTTTTTCTTGACTGTCATTTTCAATCATCTCAATAAATGCGGCAAGTCTTGTATTCATTTGCCCTGTATCTCCTTGAGAATAATCTGTTGTAATACAAATATAAGGCAAATGTTTCTCTTCATTTACAAATTTACGAATATAAAAAGATTCTGCCCCTGTCGCATGACAGCCCTGCAATACAACTTCTACAACTCCGTCTACACGATATTCATCTATAATCTCGCCAAGAAGGTCTATCCGATTATCATTTGGCGTCATAATAGAACAGCCAGTTGACAGATATTTTTGTGCAATTGCCCCATAAATATCTTCTGTATCTTCTTCCACCATCGTAGACAAGGCTCTTACCCCGCTGCAATTTTCTGTCGCAACAACAACGCCTCCCTGATTTTCAATTGTACGGATAACTTTCATGCTATCGCCATTGACTGGACAACCGGTAATCAGAATTCTTGGACGCTTTTCAAGTCTGTTTCCATTTCTGTATTCTTCCAGTATTTTATCTCTGACATCATCGATCACATCCGGCGATGTTTCATAATCAAACCGGTATTTACATCCAAGCACAATTTTTTGTATATTTTCTCCAGGGATTGGCGCCGGATCCAGCTTCATAACTTCACACAGACGTTTCAAAGACATACGAATTCTATTATTCAGACGCACTGCATCGCGCAATTTTTGTTCTGTAATAACTACATGAAAAAATTCTTCAAGGAATTCCTTTGTTCTAATGATTTCCTCTTTCCAAAACCGATGTGCTCTCTCAGACTGACTGTTTGGAAGTTCCATAATAAATACCGGCTTACTCTCAGCCATCATCTCATACATTTTTTTCTTGCCGTCACATGTTGTTTCTCCGATAACCAGATCTGCAAAATGAAACAACGGACATTTATCTTCTACAGCGAATCCATAGCTTGATTTTACTAGTGGACACATACTTTTCGGCATGTACTTCTCTGCCGACGGAATCGTTTCATTTGAAAATGAACATAAAGCCACCGGAATTGCCCCTGCTGCAATAGCAAGCTCCGGTGGAAAATATGCACAATACATACCGACGACAGCCTTTCCTCTGTCTTTATATTCTTTAATCTCCAAAAAAGCCTTCTGTCGTTGTTCTTCAAATTGCTCAAATATTTCCGGTAAATCCTGTACCAGTTTCATAAATTGCCTCTTTTCCCTGACTCTGCCTTGAAATGTCATTCATCAAAATAAATGATAAAATTCCTCTTGATATCTCTATGTCATTAAAATCTATTTCTAAACACTCTCTAATCTGTTTTAGTCTGTATACAAGTGTATTTCTATGTATGTGCAGCATCTTAGCTGCTACTGTTATATTATTTCCACAAAGCAAATACATTTTCAGCGTTTCATACAACTCTGTATGGTTCCTTTCATCTTCTAAAAGCAATCTGTGAATAGAATAGTCATGAAGTCCTGCTTTCTCAATCAGTGGCAAGGTACACATATAAAGTCCCTGCATCGACCATTCTTCTTCCCGCTTCATTTTATTCCCGCCTTCCACATCATTGACAAGAGATATTCTTCTTAAAATATCTTTCTTCCCTGTACAAAGTTCTAAGCGGGAAAAAGGCTCACTGACACAACATCGGAATCCACATGATTCTATTGTCTTATATACATCCTCCGCATCACTTTCTGATATATGATAGCACAATGCAATGATCTCCTTCGGAGTCTCATAAAAATACATATAATTCCACATCTGTTTCATCTCACAAAAAAGTTCCGCATCCTGCACGCCTTCTTTCTGGCAAAGTATTACGATATAATTTCCTTCCGGAAATGGACGAATTTCATTAATTTCTCTACTATTTTCAAAAAGTGTCCAACCGGTTATCTGTTCCCTGAAACTTTGATATATAACCTTCTGGCTTTGTTCTTCTTCCAAATACTTTCTGATTGTCTGCCTCATTATCTCTATCAGCTCTTTAAAAAATATATCATCATCTTCTTCTGTGATCAAAATTACATATCCACAGATGCCGCGATTACCGTACACCGGTTCCATATATACCATATGAGTATTCGGAATCAATCTTCTTTGAGAAATTGCTTTTAGATTGCTGAGTGTAAGATGACCACACGTAAAAGAATCCTCTAATGTCTTCACAAGTTCTGTATCCGTATCATTTTCGTATAATTTTTCTGCACTCAAATCACAAAAACAGAAACCTGACAATATCTTGCCGGTTTCTGTCACAAATGCTATTGTTGAATTTGTATAAGCGCCTATTTTTTCTGCAATCGTTTTAAGAACAGGCTTCTCCAGCATAGCTTCAAATATAATTTTGTAACAGACATCGATTTCGTACATATCTATCACCTCATTATGGTTATTATTCCGTAGAAATGAATATCTGTCAAATAGAAAATCCACTCGCTGTTATTGATACTTATAGATTAACTCTATATCATACTACACTGTTTTGAGATACTTTGCCAATACATTCACCGTAATCTCTACATTTTCCAGAGATGTTGCCAGATTAATGCGGATATGTGTTCCAAAGCGCTTTCCTCCAAACCAGTCGCCAAAGTCTACAGCAAGTCTACATTTCTTCTGAACAACTTCTTTTACCTTTTCTGCCGGTATATAAGCGCCGAGATCTACCCAGCATAAATAAGTTCCTTCAAGTGGTGTCACAACTGCTTTTGGAAGCTTTTGGGCAAGTTCCTCCTTCAAGTATTCAAAATTCTCACAAATCTGTTTTTTTACCTGTTCTAACCATTCTGCACCACCTTCATAAGCAGCTTGAGCAGCAATATAACCGAATGCACTTCCTCCAAGCACACGATTGCCCGTTGTATATACATCCCATTTCTCACGAAGCTCTTCATCTGCGATAATGACAATAGAATTCTGTCCGCCTGCCAGATTAAATGTTTTAGACGGAGCAGCTAGCATTACCATCAAATCACGATACTCTTCAAAACACAGTGATGGAGTATGCTGATGATTTCCAAATATAAGATCCTGATGGATTTCATCGGAAATAATATACACCTGATGCTTTCTGCAGATTTCAAATATTTTTGCAAGCTCTTCCTTCTTCCATACCCTTCCTACAGGATTATGCGGAGAGCAAAGGATAAAAAGCTTTACATGCTCTTCATCTATCTGTTTTTCAAAATCTTCATAGTTAATCTGGTAATGTCCCCCATCACAGATGAGATCGGAACATATCAATCTTCTATTGTTATTTTTTACTGCATTTAAAAATGGATAGTATACCGGTGTATTGACGATGACAGCCTCGCCTGGTTCTGTCAACATTTGTACAAGCCAATGGAATCCAGCTACTACTCCCGGTGAAAAACGGATCCACTCTTTCTTAATGACTAGATTATGATGCTCCCTCTCCCAATTGATGAAGGACCGATAATACTCCTCCGGAACTTTGTAATAGCCATAAACTCCTGATTCCACATATTCTTTTAAAGCATCGATCACACATGAAGCTGTCTTAAAATCCATATCGGCCACCCACATTGCGTGAAGTCCTTCTTCGCCAAACATTCCGGTCTGACCATCCCACTTGTTGCAATTTGTATTACGCCGATCAACATAAACAAGTTTTTCCATCTTAGTCCTCTCCTTTTAGTATTCCCATGCATCCATTATATCCAAGCAAAGCAAATGTAGCCGCTGCCCCTGCAAGTACGTTATCATCAAAACGATATTCAGGACTATGTAACCCCGGAATTTCTTCTTCTTTGGGTTTAATTCCAATAAACAGATAAACTGACGGTACACGACTGCTGTATTCTGCAAAATTTTCACCACCGAGATGATCTTTCTCAATGATATAAACATTTTCTTTTCCAAGAATCTCAGAAGATGTTTTTACAACACCTTCTAAAAGTACAGAATCATTTTCTACACTTTTGCCATTCGTATTGATTTCTAACTCATACTCAGTCCCTGCTACATGACATACAGCCTCTGTCTCTCTCCTAAGTTCTTCTCCAATCTGTTTAAGTACTTTGCTATTCGTTGCTCGTATTGTACCTCCAAATTCACAACTCTGTGGAATTACATTACGAACTTTCGGATTTCCCGCAATCATATATGTTACTGAAAATACCTTCGGTTCTGTTCCGCTGATTTTTCTGGTCAGCACTGATGGCATATGCTGATAAATCTCATTTGCTGCTGAAATCGGATCAATTGTTTCTTCTGGCCAGGAAGCATGTCCTTTTTTTCCTGTAATTTTTACTCGAAAGCTTCCTACACACCCAAAAGCATATCGTCTGGCAATTCCAATCTGACCACTAATTACAGATGGCCATCCATGTGCTGCAAACGCCATATCAACGTTAGGATTTTCTAAAATATGTTCTTCTTCAATTAATGTTTGTGCACCAAGACCTATTTCTTCTCCAGGCTGAAACACAAATTTAATACATCCGTTCCATTCCTCTTTGAGTTCTGCCAAAATTTTCGCTGCTCCAATGAGCCATGCAGCATGCCCATCATGCCCGCAAGCATGCATACGTCCTGGATATTCTGATTTATAACTACAATCATATAATTCTTCCACTGGGAGTGCATCAATATCTGCGCGAAGAAGAATGGTTTTTCCTTTTTCGCATTTTCCTCTTAGGATTCCTACAAGGCCAGAGCCTCCTGCCATATGTTCATAAATTTCAAGGCCGGGAATTTTATGTAATTCCCGGCTAATAATTTCATGAGTTTTAGGCAGTTCAATTCCAAGTTCTGGATAACGATGAAGTTCCTGACGGATTTTTATGAGTTCTGGCTCAATACGCCTTGCAATCTCTTTGATTTTATTTTTCATACTAATCTCTCTTTACAAAATTCAAGAATTGACGAAGTCTCGTATGTTCTGGATGATCGATAATCTCTTCAGGCGTTCCGTCTGCCGCAATTCTTCCTTCATCCATAAACAAAATTCTCGTTGCTACTTCTCTGGCAAATCCAATCTCATGTGTTACAAGAACCATAGTTGTTCCTTCCTCTGCAAGAGATTTGATTGTATTTAATACTTCCCCAACAAGTTCCGGATCAAGTGCTGATGTTGGCTCATCAAATAACACAACATTTGGATTTACTGCAAGTGCTCTTGCAATTCCGACACGCTGTTGCTGTCCACCTGATAATTTGGATGGATAGAAATCTTTTCGTTCACTCATGCCGACCTTCTCTAAAAGTTCTAATGCTATTTTTTCAGCCTCAGCTTTAGATTTTTTTTGAACGGTTGTAAGCGCTTCCATCACATTTTCTAAAGCAGTTTTATTTTTAAACAGATTATATCCTTGAAATACCATAGAAGAATGCTTACGAAGTTCTATTATATCTTTCTTGCTGTGATGTTCTGCATCTACGGTTACATTTCCAATCGTAATGATTCCTTTTGTCGGAACTGTTAAATAATTCAAACAACGCAACAGCGTAGACTTGCCTGTTCCTGAAGGTCCTAAAATAGCAATAACCTCATTCTTATTGATTGTAAGATTGATATCTGAAAGTACTTTTGTATTTTCATCAAACTCTTTATATAAATGCTCAATCTTAACAAGCTGTGTCTCTGTTCCCATATCTTTATCTTTCTTATTTTATTTCTGAATTAACTGTGTCATATCTGCATACATCCATTTTTCAGTAATCTTTGCAATTGTACCATCATCAAGCATTTCCTGAAGGACTTTATCAAGCTCTTTTGTAAGTTCTTCTCCCTTATCTGTTTTTGGAAGGAAGTATGCTACATTATTTGCCATAAGATTTTCTTCAAAAAATCTAAAATCTGCCTTTTCATTATTGTGTGAAAATGCATTAACATTTGTTGTTGTATTTGCATATGCATCAATTCTTTCTAACATTAAGTCATTCATACCTACAGCACTGTCTTCATAAAGTTTTACTGTATATCCTTTTTCATCTGCCATATCTTCAATAATTGTCTGTGCTGCTTGACCGTTTGTAATACCTATTGTCTTTCCAGCTAAATCGTCTAAAGTTTTATACTCTGAATTACTATTTACAATAACACACTGTGCATCTCCATAATATGGAATTGTAGCATTATACTTATCTGTACGTTCCTGTTTAACAGCAAAGCAGTTTGCAGCAACATCTGCACGTCCTGTATCCAATTCTCCCCAGATTGCATCAAATGCTGCCTGTTTTACTTCTACTTCCCAACCAGTACGTTTTTCAATCTCATCCCACATTTCTGCATCGATTCCAGTCCATTTCCCATCATCACTCATAAGACTGTATGGTTCTCCTGTTCCAGCTGTTGCCACAACTACTTTTTTAGTTTCTTCTTTATTGTCAGAAGAATTCTCTGTTGTTTCTGTTTTTGCAGAATCTTTTTTTGACTCATCTGAATTTCCACATCCTATTAAAGATGTCACTACCATTGCTGAAACTAATAATAATGCTAATACACGTTTTTTCATAATTACTTTTCTCCTCTTTTTATCTTGTTTTTTTATCTTAATGGTTTCCCTTTAAGAATCATTATTAATACATATTGGCACATTTTTTTTCCAATACTTTATGTATAAAGCCAAGTAATAAAATAATAATCCAGTACACGAGCATTACTGCTGCATAAATCTCAAAATATCTAAATGTTCTCGCACCTTCAATCTTCGCAGCTCCCATAATATCCGGAACTCCTAACATGAATGCTAGAGATGTCATTTTAATCAAATTAATAATATCATTGAATAATGGCGGCAATGCAATACGTACGGCCTGCGGAATAATAATTCTTGTAATCAATTGAAAGTTTGTCATTCCCAATGAATATGCCGCTTCTTTTTGTCCTTCATCCACAGAAAGCAAAGCTCCTCGAATACTTTCTGACATAAAAGCTCCCATATTCAAACTCATAACTACTGCAACAGCAATAAGAGGTGTCATATTTCTTACAAATGCACTATAAAGTGCAACCCCGTAATAGAAGAAATATAACTGCGCTACAACCGGTGTTCCCCGCATGATAGAAACATACAATCTCGTAAATTGATAAAATACCGGCACTTTGTAATACCCGATAATAGCTATAATTACTCCAACAATTAAAGCAAATACAGTAGCTGCAATTGTCAGTTGAAATGTAATATTTACTTTACTGGCAATTATCGGGAGTACTTCCATAAAATAACTTACTTTAAACATTTTCTTTCTCCCTGTTCTCATGAATAGATACAGTTTTATTCTAAGCAAAAAAAAATAAATTGCATCGTCATTTCTCGACAAATGCAATTTATTTTTTTGTCATCTTCGCATATTTTCTATAAATCTTTTTAATTTATAGATTCTCTCAATCTCTTTCTAACTGTCACAATCATTGTCATAAAACATGCAGTTCCTCCTACAAAATTGGATATCGGTTCTGCCAGGAACACTCCCATCACACCAAGACCGCCAATATACGGAAGCAACAATGTCAACGGCACAACGATAATTACTTTTCTAAAAATAGAAAAAAATACTGCATGCCTGGAAAATCCAAGGGCAACAAAGGTTGATTGCCCTGCAAACTGCAAAGCCATCATAAAAATTCCAAAAAAATATACCTTCATCGCCGGGACTCCGGCTTCAAGCAAAGCTCGCTCACTGCTGAACATCTTTATAAAAAATTCCGGGAAAAAGTCCACCAGAACCCACGCTCCAAGTGTAATCACAATACACACGACTGACATAAAACGGATCGCTTCTTTTACACGATCATATTTTCCGGCACCGTAGTTGAATCCTATAACCGGCTGCGCTCCGTTTGTAATTCCTGTCACTGGCAAATGTGTAATTTCTCTCACAGAATTTAATACGGTCATAACACCAACATAAATATCTCCGCCGAAACCAGACAGAACTGCGTTACAAACAATCTGTACGATTCCATTTGTTATTGCCATTACAAAACCGGATGTTCCAAGCCCTACAATCTCTTTTAGGAGTTTTAGCTGTACTTTCATTCTTCGGCGTTCCAGTCGAATCAGTACCTTTGAGCCTGTAAGAAAATGAATTACCCATACTGCCGATATTCCCTGCGAGATTACTGTCGCCAGCGCTGCGCCTTTTACCCCCATATGAAATCCAAAGATAAAGATCGGATCTAAAATAATATTGGCAAATGCACCAATCAGAACAGAAAGCATCCCTGTCTTTCCAAATCCCTGTGCATTGATAAAGCTGTTCATACCAAGACTTAGCATCACAAAACCTGTTCCTAACAAGTAGATACTAATATAATCATTTGCATACGGAAATGTGGCGTCACTGGCTCCGAACAAATATAATAGCGGGCGTTTCAGAAGAAATCCGGATACCATAAGTGCTGCTGCCGAAAGAATCAGCATAGAACAGGTTGTTCCCATAATATTTCCGGCACGTTCTTCTTCCTTTCCTCCTCTTGCGATAGAAAATAACGGCGCGCCTCCCATTCCGAATAAATTGGCAAATGCAATCATAATCGTGATCATTGGCAATGTCAGGCCGATTCCCGTGAGAGCCTGTGATGACGCATTCGGAATGTGTCCAATATAGATTCGGTCTACAATGTTATACATAAGATTGATTAACTGGGCCAATGTCATTGGAATTGCAAGATTTAAAATATTTCTGGAGACTTTTCCTGTTCCGAAATCATGTTTCTGTTCCATTCTATCACCTGATTCTCTGTTTTATTTTGCCTTTATTCTGAACAATCTTGAAAAGTAATCTCCCTGCTGTTCTCTTAAAATCTCATGAAGCCCGGAAGAAAAATCTGATACGCTTAATCCCACATTCAATAATTCATCTCCGTAATGAAGGTGTTCTTCTGTCTTTTCTCCAAAACTTCCATATTCCGTAATTTCATACCTCTGTTCCGGAAGAAGTCCTTCCAGCTGAATCCTCTGAAAACTTCCCTGCGGCGGCTGCAGTACACGGAAATATGCAACAAGCGCTTCTTTCCGGTCTTTTGAAACAACCATCCATGCAGAAGAGCTGTCATTCGATGAAAGCTGTTCAAATGGGCTTTTTAGGCGGTAGAACCATCCTTTCTGAATCAGTTCCCGATATTCTTTCATAAATGCTACCTGGCGTTTCATTTCTTCCAGTTCTTCTTCCGGAAGTTTTGTAATATCAAGCTCATAGCCAAATGTTCCAAAATATGCCACCTTTGCTCTTGTATCCAACGGGGTGTCCCTAAAAACCTGATGATTTGGCGATGCAGATACATGGCTTCCGATACTGCTTAACGGATATACCATTGATGTTCCGTACTGAATCTTAATACGCTCTACTGCATCCGTATCATCTGATGCCCATGCCTGAGGTGCATAGTAAAGCATCCCCGGATCAAATCTGGCTCCTCCGCTGGAACAGGATTCAAATAAAATGTGCGGAAACTCCTGAATCAATCTTTCATACAGCTCGTATACACCGAGAATATATTTATGCCGCACCTTTCCCTGATAAATACTGTCATTGCCATTGGAAAATACTTCCGAAAAAGAACGGTTCATATCCCATTTTACATAAGATACCGGAGCTGATCCGAGAATTTCTCTCATCTGCTGATGAATATAATCTATGACTTCTTTTTTTGAAAAATCAAGTACATACTGATTTCTGCAATGACAATAATTTCTTCTCAGATCTACAAGGAGCCAGTCCGGATGTGCCCGGAACAAATCACTGTCCTTATTTGTCATCTCAGGCTCAAACCACAGACCAAATTTCATTCCCATTGCCTCAATCTTCTCTGCCAGTCCTTTAATTCCTCCCGGAAGCTTTTCTTTATTAACATACCAGTCGCCGAGAGAACAGTTATCTGTATTTCTTTTTCCAAACCATCCGTCATCTAACACAAACATCTCAATCCCGATCTTCTTCGCCTGACTTGCCAGCTGCAAAATCTTTTCTTCATCAAACTGAAAATAAGTGGCTTCCCAGTTATTAATAAGAATCGGTCGCACCCGGTCTCTCCACTGACCTCTTGCCAGTCTTGTACGATACAGTTCATGAAATGTCTGACTCATCCCATTTAATCCACTTCCGGAATATACCATAACAAGCTCCGGTGTCTGGAAACATTCTCCTTCTTCTAATTTCCAGCGAAATTCATTCGGATGAATTCCAAGTACAACTCTTGTTACGTTAAAATTATCAACTTCTGCCTGTGCCAGAAAATCGCCACTATATACAAGGCTAAATCCGATGGCTTCGCCTGCACGTTCCGTTGTCTCTCGTCGTTTCAACGCCAAAAACGGATTAAACTGATGACTGCTTCCGCCTCTCATGCTGTAGATACCCTGTGTTCCATAATTCAGCTCTCTCGTCTGAACATGTCGTTCTCTTGACCATGCCCCGGCAAGTTCAAGCATTTCATATTCTTTGTCCGGAAGATCAAGACAGCCACTCATCGCATTTAAAATTGTAATTCCTTCCTGATTATCGCATACGAATTTTACATGTTTTGTGATAACCGGATATACTTCAAAAATGGTATATGACAGAATGATTTTTGTTTTAAGCAGCTTATCTTCCAGTACCACTTCAAGTGTTGCTGCTTCTGAATCCGTTTCTGTATACACAGCCGGCAATCCTTCTAACTTCTTCTTGCCCGCAAAAATCACATGCTCTTTATACTGAAAATCAACAGTTCTGCTCCCATTTTTCTGTTCCAGCTCAAATGCCGGATATCTCATATCTCCTGAACCATACGATGGATATTCCTGTTTTAAGTGCTCCAGAGAAAATCTGTAATTTCCTTCAAAACAATTCGGAGTCATATCTCTTCCTGCATATTCAATTAAGTATCCAAAATCATCGCAATCCGTAATTTTCTTGCCATAATAGATATGTCCTAACTGTCCATTTTTCATTACTTTAAAAATATAACTGATACTCTGATTGTACAAATGAAATTCTTTTGACTGTTCATGAAAGATAATTGGCATAATACTTCCTCCTCAGGATATTTCTGTAATTATTTTTTATTATAACAGATTTTTTCGAACTGAAAAAAGCCTTCTGAAAAATTCTGCATAAATTTTTCAGAAGACTTTTGATTACAGAAAATTATTTTATCTCTTATTCTTCTGTTTCTTGTTCCTCTTCAGACTGTTCTTCTGTTTCTCTTACTTTTGCGATACTTGCTACCTTGTCATCACCTGACAGATTGATCAGTTTGACACCGGATGTAATTCGTCCAAGAACAGATATGCCGCTGCATTCCATACGGATAATAATTCCCTCTGTATTAATGATCATGATCTCGTTGTCCTGATCTACTGCTTTTACGCCTACGACATTTCCTGTCTTTTCAGTAATCTTATAACATTTTACGCCTTTACCGCCTCGATTTTGTTTTGTAAATTCTTCTAGTTTTGTAAGTTTACCCATACCTTTTTCAGATACGATCAGAAGGTAATCTCCCTGTATATCAAGCTGCATTCCAACGATTTCATCCCGATCGCCGAGATTCATACCGCGAACCCCCATTGAAGTCCTTCCGGTCGGTCTTACATCGCTTTCATTAAAGCGGATACACTGTCCGTATTTTGTCACAAGAATAATATCCCGCTCATTATCTGTTGCCTTTACTTCGATCAATTCATCATCTTCTCTGAGGGTAATTGCTGCCAGTCCGGTCTTTCTTACATTTGCATAATCCTGAATCGGAGTTTTCTTTACAAGACCTTTCTTTGTAGCCATAAACAGATAATGTCCTTCTTCATATTCCTCAATCGGAATGACAGCGGTGATTTTCTCACCTGGCATCATCTGCAGCAGGTTAATGATTGCTGTTCCTCTTGCCGTTCTGCTTGCCTCCGGAATCTCATAACCTTTCATGCGGTACACCCGTCCTGTATTCGTAAAGAACATAAGATAATGATGTGTAGAAGTCATAAACAGTTCTTCTACATAATCTTCGTCCAGTGTCTGCATTCCTTTAATGCCCTTACCTCCCCGGTTCTGGCTCTTGAATGCATCTACAGACATTCTCTTAATATATCCTAATTTTGTCATTGTGATAACAACATTCTGTTCCGGAATCAGATCCTCCATAGAAATATCAAACTCATCAAAACCAATCGATGTTCTTCTGTCATCACCATATTTATCACGGATTACAATAATTTCTTCCTTGATTACTCCAAGAAGCAATTTTCTGTCTGCAAGAATCGCTTTTAACTCGCCGATTCGTTTCATCAGTTCCGCATACTCTGCTTCCAGTTTCTCTCGTTCCAGACCTGTCAGCGTACGCAGGCGCATTTCTACAATCGCCTGTGCCTGTGCCTCAGACAATTCAAAACGTTTGATCAATTCTGCCTTTGCAATCTGTACGTTTTTGGAACCGCGGATAATTGTGATTACTTCATCAATATTATCAAGTGCGATCAACAATCCCTGTAAAATATGAGCCCGCTCTTCTGCACGATTTAATTCATATTTCGTTCTTCTTGTGACAACCTCTTCCTGATGCTTCAGATAGAGATTCAGCATATCGAGAATATTAAGCACCTTTGGTTCATTTCCAACAAGCGCCAGCATAATTACACCAAAGGTATCCTGCATCTGCGTATGCTTATATAACTGATTTAGAATTACATTTGCATTGACATCTCTTCTAAGCTCAATACAGATACGCATACCTTCACGGTTCGACTGATCACTCAGATCTGTAATTCCATCGATTTTCTTGTCACGCACAAGTTCTGCTATTTTTTCAATCAGGCGTGCTTTATTTACCATATACGGCAATTCTGTGACAACAATACGGCTCTTGCCATTTTGCATCGGTTCAATGTCTGTTACTGCACGCACACGAATCTTACCTCTTCCGGTACGATAAGCTTCCTCTATGCCTCTTGTTCCAAGAATCGTTGCTCCTGTCGGAAAATCAGGTCCTTTAATAATCTTTAGTATATCTTCAATTGTCGTTGTTCCATTATCATCGATCTGATCATCAATAATCTTCACCACTGCATCAATTACTTCGCGAAGATTGTGCGGTGGAATATTCGTCGCCATACCAACTGCAATTCCGGATGTTCCATTGACAAGAAGATTTGGAAATCTTGCCGGAAGCACGGTTGGCTCTTTTTCTGTCTCATCAAAGTTTGGAGCAAAATCTACAGTATTTTTATTAATATCTGCTGTCAGCTCCATGGAAATCTTACTGAGTCTTGCCTCTGTATATCGCATGGCAGCAGCTCCGTCCCCATCGACAGAACCGAAGTTTCCATGTCCGTCTACAAGCGGATATCTTGTAGACCACTCCTGAGCCATATTTACAAGTGCACCATAGATCGAGCTGTCTCCATGCGGATGATATTTACCCATTGTATCACCGACAATACGCGCACATTTACGATGCGGTTTGTCCGGACCGTTATTCAGTTCGATCATTGAATACAAAATTCTTCTCTGTACCGGTTTCAGACCGTCCCTTACATCCGGAAGCGCCCGGGATGCAATAACACTCATGGCGTAATCAATATACGATTTCTCCATTGTCTTTTGCAGGTCTACTTCGTGGACTTTATCAAAAATGTTGTCTTCCATGTCTTACTCTCCTTCTCATCCACAGATTAAATATCAAGATTCTCTACAAATCTTGCATTTTCTTCAATAAATTCACGTCTTGGCTCTACCTTATCTCCCATTAATGTGGTAAATGTCAGGTCAAGTTCCGAAGATGTTTCATCATCCATTACAACACGTTTCAAGATTCGATGCTGCGGATCCATCGTTGTATCCCAAAGCTGTTCTGCATCCATTTCTCCAAGACCTTTATAACGCTGAATCTTATTATTCTGATCACGTCCAACTTCTGAAAGAATCTTATCCAGTTCTGCATCACTGTATGCATACCAGACTTTTTTATTCTTCTCAAGCTTATATAACGGCGGCTGTGCAAGATATACATATCCCTGTTTGATCAGCTCCGGCATAAAACGATACAAAAATGTTAATAGCAATGTGCTAATATGTGCTCCATCGACATCGGCATCTGTCATAATGATAATCTTGTGATATCGAAGCTTTGAAATATCAAAATCATCATGAATTCCTGTACCAAACGCAGTAATCATTGCTTTAATCTCAGCATTGGCATATATTTTATCCAGTCTTGCTTTTTCTACATTCAGGATTTTTCCGCGAAGCGGCAGGATTGCCTGAGTCGCACGATCACGGGCTGTCTTTGCAGAACCGCCGGCAGAATCTCCCTCTACGATATAGATCTCACAATTTGCCGGATTCTTATCCGAACAGTCTGCAAGTTTTCCCGGAAGTGACATTCCTTCCAGTGCAGATTTTCTTCTTGTCAGATCTCTCGCTTTCCTTGCGGCTTCCCTTGCACGCTGTGCCATAACAGATTTTTCAACGATCATTTTTCCGACAGACGGATTCTGTTCAAGGAAAATTTCCAACTGTGATGCAACAACGCTCATAACAGCTCCGCGCGCTTCGCTGTTTCCAAGCTTTTGTTTTGTCTGCCCTTCAAACTGCGGATCTTCAATCTTAACACTGACAATTGCAGTTAAACCTTCTCTGATATCTTCTCCTGATAAATCCGGTTCATTATCTTTTAATAATTTATTTTTTCTTGCATAATCATTAAATGTCTTTGTCAGCGCAGTACGAAAGCCCGCAATATGAGTTCCGCCTTCCGGTGTTGTGATATTATTAACGAATCCATATGTATTTTCTGTAAATGAATCATTATGCTGCAGAGCAACTTCTACTGCAACCCCGTCTTTCAGACCTTCGCAATAAATAATTGTCTCATATAATGGTGTCTTGCTTTTATTCAGATATGCAACAAATTCCTTAATACCGCCTTCATAGTGGAATATATGCTCTCTTACTTCTTCTCCTCTGTAATCGTGCAGAACAATTCTAAGACCTTTCGTTAAAAATGCAGTTTCCCTGAGCCGCTGCTTCAAAATATCGTAATCATATACGGTTTCTTCAAATATCTCTCCGTCCGGAAGAAATGTTACTTTTGTTCCGGTCTTTTCCATATCGCATTCGCCGATCACTTCCAGTTTCTTGACTACTTTGCCCCGCTCATAACGCTGCATATAAACTTTGCCGCCGCTGCAGATTTCTACTTCTAGCCACACAGACAGCGCATTTACAACAGACGCGCCTACACCATGCAGACCTCCGGATACTTTGTATCCTCCACCGCCGAATTTACCTCCTGCATGCAGAACAGTAAATACAACCTCTACTGCCGGAAGCCCTGTTTTGTGATTGATTCCAACTGGAATTCCACGCCCATTATCAATAACTGTAATAGAATTGTCCTGATTGATCGCCACATCTATCGTATCACAATAGCCTGCCAGTGCCTCATCAACTGCATTATCTACGATTTCGTACACGAGATGATGAAGTCCTCTCGATGACGTACTTCCTATGTACATTCCAGGTCTTTTTCTTACCGCTTCCAGTCCTTCTAATATCTGGATCTGGTCGGCGCCGTATTCTGTACTTACTGTACTACCCATTTTAATTCCTCCTAATTTTCTCCAGTGACTTCACCGTCTTTTACGTGAAACACTTTATTCATTGAAAATCTGTGATTAACAAATTCATCCAGACCGGTACAAGTCACAAGCGTCTGCACCCCCTGAATACTGTCCAACAGATAATTTTGCCTATGTTTGTCAAGCTCAGATAATACATCATCAAGCAAAAGAACAGGTGTATCATGAAGCACCTGTTTCACAAGTTCAATTTCTGATAATTTTAATGACAATGCTGCCGTTCTCTGCTGTCCCTGTGATCCAAACTTGCGTATATCAAGATCATCTGCAAGAAAACAGATGTCATCCCGATGCGGTCCTGTTGAAGTACTCCTCATCCGGATATCCCTTTCCCTGTTCTTTCTGACAGCTTCTTCCAGAGACAGACTTCCGCAGCCAGGTTCATAAGAAAGAACCAGATTTTCCCGTTCTCCGGTAAGTTTTTGATGAATTGTTCCGACAATCTCATTTACTTCCCGCACAAACTTCCGTCTCCGTTCCATAATCCGTTCGCCATAATCAATCAGCTGCATATCCCATACTTCCAGCGTATCATATAGATCTCTTCTGTCAGGAATCTCTTTCAGCAACTTATTTCGCTGATTTACGATTCGATTATAACTGGACAGATTACTTAAATATATCTTATCGAGCAGAGACAGCTCCATATCCATAAATCTTCGCCGTTCTGCCGGTCCATTTTTAATAATATTCAGATCTTCCGGTGAAAAAAAGACAAGATGAATCATTCCGAACAGCTCACTTGCCTTGCGAATCGGAATTTTATCAATGGCAATTCCCTTTGGGCTGTTCTTCTTTAAATGTACATCTATCTGGTAAGGAACTCCGTCCTTTTCTACCAAAATTTCAATATGAGATTCCTCTTTTCCAAACTGAATCATATCTCTGTCTTTCGTACCTCTGTGGGATTTTGTTGTCCCACAGAGATAGACTGCTTCAAGAATATTGGTTTTTCCCTGGGCATTATCACCATAAAAGATATTTGTTGCATGATTAAAATCAAGTGTCAACAAATGATAATTTCGGAAATTTTTTAACTTTAATGATTTCAGAATCATATGTCTACCAACTATCTGATAATTTTTACTTCTTCATTCTCAAAGAAAATGATGTCTCCCTCATGCAGCTTTTTCCCGCGGCGGGTTTCTACTTCACCATTTACTTTTACTTCTCCGTTCTGGATCACGATTTTCGCATCTACTCCGGATTCTACAAGACCAGCCAGTTTCATTGCCTGACCAAGTTTAATAAACTCATCTCTAATTGTAATTTCCTGCATCTTTTTCCTCTCCGACTATACTCCGGCATTAAAGTTGACCGGTAAAATTAAATAAATATAAGTTTCATTTTCATCTTTGATGAAGCAAGGTGCTTTTGGATTCATCAAAAACAAATTCACTTCTTCATCATCAATCACGCGAAGTGCATCGATCAAAAATTTAGGATTAAATCCAATCAGCAGATCTTTTCCTTCTTTTTCAATCATAATTTCTTCATCCATCGAACCAATCTGAGACTGAATCTTCAGCTGCATTGTTTCATCACCAATATTGATGATGATTGGTTTCTTATCTCCTTCTTTTACCAATAATGTTGCACGGTCAATACAGTTTAACAGTTCTTTTTTATTGATTTTTACTTTTGTTTCGTAATCATTAGACAACATTTGGTCGATGCGGAAATATTCCCCTTCGATGAGTCGGGAAACAACAACCGTATTATCAAATTCAAATACAATATGATTCTTTGTAAAATATAAGTTGACATCATTTTCCGTTTCACCGGATAAAATCTTACTCACTTCGATTAAAGTTTTGCCTGGAACAACAACTTTTGTATCCGGATAGCTTTCTTTCAATGCGATTTTGCGAATCGCAATACGATGTCCGTCCAGAGAAACAACTTTTAGCTGATTATCATGGATTTCAAATAATTCTCCAGTCATCAATTTATTACTATCATTGTCTGCAATAGAAAAAATTGTCTGGCGGATCACTTCTTTTAAAGTAAATTGAGATAAAGTGACTGCCTGTTCTTTCTCAATATAAGGTAAATAGGAAAATTCATCTCCCGGTTTGCCGGAAATGTTGAATTTAGCTTTTTCGCAAGTAATTAATGTCTGCAAATTAGAATTTGTTTCAATTGTAATAGTATTATCCGGTAATTTTCTTACAATATCAGAAAAAATTCGTGCATCAATTGCAATTAAACCTTTCTCGAAGATATCTCCTTCAATAATTGTTTCAATTCCGAGTTCCATATCATTAGCTGTTAATTTAATGATGTCTGTTGTTGCATCAATTAAGATACATTCGAGGATCGGCATTGTTGTTTTAGAAGGTACTGCTTTGGAAACAATGCTGACACCTTTTACCAGATTTGATTTGGTGCAAACGATTTTCATGTGAATAACTCCTTTCTGGGTGTGCGAATATATAAATATATAAAAGTTGTCCGCAGTAACCGCCGTAGGGGGTGTTGATATGTGGATAACCCTCGTGAGCCGTGTAAATACGCAACTTTTTCGGTCTAAAAACTCTGTGGAAAAGAAAATGATGACATGTGAACGCCCTTTGGATAAAAAAATCCGAAAAAAAGGCCTTCAAGGTGTATCAACAGTCTGTTCACAGCTTGTCCACAAGATATGCTCAAAGTTATCTCCATATGGTGTGAATAACTTTAGGATAACTTGAAGTATATTTAAACAGGATTAATTTTCTTTTTAATAATATTAACAGTGTTACTTAATGTTTCGTCTGTCTTTAAATCAGCCGCAATTTTGTCTACGCCGTGGCTGATTGTTGAGTGGTCGCGGCCGCCCAGGATAATCCCGATGGATTTTAGCGGCGTATCGGTAATTGTGCGGATCAGATACATGGCAATCTGTCTTGGAATTGCGATGTCAGCGCTTCTCTTGCCGCTCTTTAAGTCAGCGATTGAAATATCAAAGTGTTCAGAAATTACATCCAGGATAGATTCCGGTGTAATCTGACGGTTCTCATCCGGTGAAATAATGTCTTTTAAAGCTTCGGCAGCCAGATTAATGTCAATAATAATGCTGCGGCCACCGGTCTGATTCAGCTTATAAAGTGCGATCAGTTTATTTAAAGAGCCTTCCAGTTCACGGATGTTTGATTTCACGTTAGATGCAATGTATTGTAGTACGTCATTAGGAATATGATATTTCTCAAGACCGTCAATTTCGATTTTTTTCTGTAAAATCGCCATTCTTGTCTCATAATCCGGTGATGAAATGTCAGCGATCAGGCCCCACTCAAAGCGTGTACGGAGTCTGGCTTCTAATGTTTCAATATCTTTCGGTGGTTTATCACTGGAGATAATGATCTGTTTGCCGGATACATGAAGATGATTAAACGTATGGAAGAATTCCTCCTGTGTACTTTCTTTTCCTATAATAAACTGGACGTCGTCAATTAAGAGAACATCATTTGTACGATATTTTTCACGAAAAGCGGCCATGGCAGATTCATTGCCGGTACGTCCGCTCTTGATGGCGTCGATCAGCTCATTCGTAAATGTTTCACTTGTAACATAAAGCACTTTTTTAGACGGATCATGTTCCAGAATAAAGTGTGCAATGGAATGCATCAAATGAGTTTTGCCAAGTCCAACACCTCCATATAAAAAGAGAGGGTTATAAACAGCACCCGGAGATTCGGCCACAGCAAGGGAAGCCGCATGCGCAAAATTGTTGTTGCCTCCGACTACGAATGTGTCAAATGTGTACTTAGGGTTAAGGTTTGCCTTCTCACTAAGATATTTGGAACGTTTTTTCTGTTCCGTTGTTTCTTTGATTTCTTTTTTCATCTCATCAAGTTCCGAGTAATCATTTTCGGAAATAAATTTGATGTCAAACTCTGCACCGGTTACTTCTGCAATGCAGACTCGAAGCGGGAGCAAGTACTTATTTTTAATATGCTCGACGCTTGCCTTTAAATTGACTGACAAAAATACTGTATTATCGATAACGTCATACACTTTTAGTGGGAGAATCCACGTTTCATATGAAATATTTGATAAACAGTATTCAAAACGCAGCTTTTGTATTATTTCTGTCCATTTTTCTTCTACTATGTTCATCATCCAAACTCCTACATATACTTATACATACTTGATTATATTCTACATCAAAAAAGATGTTAAGGCAATCAAAAATAAATGTGGATAACTTTTTGAACATCTTAAAGTACCGATTTTAAGCCATTCTTTGTTAAAAAAAAGATAATATCCAAAATCTTTCCATATACTTTCCACTAATTATCCCCCAAAAAAAGCAAAGTTATCAACATTTTGTGGATAACATGTGGATAAGGGGATAATATATGGATAACTCTGGGGAAAAGAAAAAAGTGATAGAAAACAAAAGAAAATGTAAGGATTATCTTGACTTTCAGCCGGTTTCAGACTATAATTATGAGCGATGTCTAAAAGAATATATTTATCTTAAATGACAATAATCGTATATAATTTGCAGCAAGTATATTATATAAAATACTTGAATTCAGTAAGGAGGTGGATATCAATGAAAATGACATTCCAACCAAAAAAGAGATCCAGAGCTAAAGTTCATGGTTTCAGAGCAAGAATGAGCACAGCTGGCGGAAGAAAAGTATTAGCAGCCAGAAGAGCAAAAGGAAGAAAACAGTTATCAGCATAGGCCGCATATATGTGGCCTTTTCTTCTATATATAAAGAAGAAAAGGAGAACTTTGAATGAAATTTTCCGAATCACTGAAAAAAAATCACGATTTTCAGTATATATATAAAAAAGGAAAGTCTTTTGCAAACAAATATTTGATTATGTATCAGATGGAGAATAACCTGGGAAAGAACCGGGTGGGAATCTCTGTCAGTAAAAAAGTAGGCAATAGTATTGTCAGACATCGTGTTACACGTCTGATCAGAGAAAGCTACAGACTACAAGAAGGCAGATTCCAATGTGGATTAGATATTATTATTATAGCAAGAGCAGGCGCGAAAGGCAAAACATATCAGGAAATAGAGAGCGCATTACTCCACTTGGGAAAACTTCATAATATTATAGATGATATAAATGGAGATATCAGCAGTGAAAAAAATATTAATCGGAATGATTAAATTTTATCAGAAATATTTATCGGGATTAAAAAGATCGGCCTGTTGCATCTACACACCGACATGTTCTCAGTATGGCATAGAAGCGATTGAGAAATATGGTGCATTCAAAGGCGGTCTTTTGACGTTATGGAGGATTTTGCGCTGTAATCCATTTTCAAAAGGAGGGTATGATCCTGTACCTTAAAAAAAGGTAAAGATGGAGGAGAAAAAATGTCAGGAGTTTTATTAACACAGTCAAATTCATTTATTATTGGACCGATCGCTTGGCTGCTCGGAAAATTAATGAATGGTATTTTTGTTGTGCTTGATACAATCGGTATTCAGAATATCGGTTTATGTATCATTCTTTTTACAATTGTTATTTACACATTGATGCTTCCGCTGACGATCAAACAGCAGAAATTCTCAAAAATGTCAGCAGTAATGAATCCGGAGCTTCAGAAGATTTCAAAGAAATATAAAGGAAAGAAAGATCAGGAATCTATGCTGAAGCAGCAGGAAGAGATGCAGGCGCTTTACATGAAGTACGGTGTTTCACCGACAAGCGGTTGTTCCACAATGTTTATTCAGTTTCCGTTGATCATGGGACTTTTCGCAGTAATTCAGAATATTCCGGCGTATGTAAACGGAATTAAAGCAGCATATATGCCGCTTGTAAATAGTATTTTAAGTTCTGATTCTGCATTAAAAGCAATTGAGAAGATCGGAAGCAAAGCGCCGATCAATATTAGTCCGGAACGTTTTGATTATACAAAAGCGAATACGATCGTAGATGTTCTGTACAAATTCCAGAGTGAATCATGGGCAGAACTTGCAGATAAGATTCCAAATATGGCAGATTTAATTACAGATACACAGGGCAGTCTGATTCATTTGAACAGTTTCCTGGGAATCAATATTGCTGAGACACCAATGACTCTGTTCATGGATGCAATTAAGACAGGTGCGATTCTTTCTATCATTCTTGCAGTTGCAATTCCGTTAATTTCCGGATTTACACAGTGGCTGAACATGAAGCTGATGCCGCAGCAGGAGACAGATCCGGACAACCCGGTTGCTTCTTCTATGAAGATGATGAACCTGACAATGCCGATTTTCTCAATGGTAATGTGTTTCACATTCCCTTCAGGTATTGGATTATACTGGATTGCCAGTGCAGTTGTAAGATCTGTGCAGCAGGTAGCGGTAAATAAATATATGGACAAGAAATCTATCGAGTCTATGATTGAAGAGAATCAGAAAAAAGCTGCGAAGAAGCGTGAGAAACAAGGTGTTGCGGCTTCTACATTAAATGAGATGGCCCAGAAGAATGTTCGTAATATTGCAGAGCCGAAGACAGCGCAGATGTCATCGAAAGAGCGTGATGAGAAGCTTCAGCAGGCAGCAGAGAAAAATAAAAATGCAAAACAGGGCAGTCTTGCAGCGAAAGCAAATATGGTTAGAGAATTTAACGAGAGCAATAAAAATAAGTAAATGATAATAGTGACTGGATGGGGGCACGAATTATGAAAGAAATCACAGTATCAGCAAGAACGCTTAGTGATGCGATTACAGAAGCTTTGATCGAGCTTGAAATCACAAGCGATATGTTAGAATATGATGTTATTGAAAAGGGAAGTGAAGGTTTCTTTGGAATCGGCCGCAAGCAGGCTGTAATCAAAGCCCGCAAAAAGGTAGTGGAACCTCCGAAAGAAGAGATTAAAAAAGAAGAGTCGGAAGCGGCAGTAAAGGAAAAACCGAAAAAAGAGTTTAAGAAAGAACCCAAAAAAGAATCTCACAAAGAACATAAAGAGCATAAAGAACAAAAAGAGTTCAAAAAGGATGCCGCAAGAGAAGTTAACCGGGAAGTAAAAGAATCAGTTGCTCCGGCAAAGGAAGAGGAAAAAGAACCTGTGAAACTTGCTGAGATTTCAGAAGAGACAAAAACAGCCTGTGTGGATTTCTTAAAAGGGGTCTTTGAGACAATGAACCTGGAAGTTGAGATTGTAACAGAGATCGATGAAGAAGGAGCTCTTGCAATCGAGCTGAAAGGAAAACATATGGGAATCCTGATCGGTAAGAGAGGACAGACACTAGATGCACTTCAGTATTTGACAAACCGTGTTGCTAACAAAAATCAGGAAGAATTTGTACGTGTTAAATTAGATACAGAAAATTACCGTAAGAGAAGAAAAGAAACATTAGAAAATCTTGCGAAGAATATCGCGTCAAAAGTAAAACGTACAAGAAAACCAGTTTCCCTTGAACCAATGAATCCATATGAGAGAAGAATCATTCACTCAGCACTACAGGCAGATCGTTATGTATCTACTCACAGTGAAGGAGAGGAACCGTATAGAAGAGTTGTAGTAACTCCAAATCGTAAGTAATTTAGGAAGAAGACAGTAGGGTATCATACTTTACTGTCTTTTTTTATATTAAGGCAATGGTGTCGTTTGATGGTTGTTCTTGTACAGCTGATAAAAATATAATATAATAAGTTTGCGTTCTTGAAGAAAAAAGGAAAGGGAAGGCTATGTTAAAAAAAGATACAATTGCTGCGATCGCAACAGCAATGTCAAATTCCGGTATTGGAATTGTGCGGATCAGCGGCGAAGATGCATTAGATATTATTACAAAAATATATAGGAGTAAATCCGGAAAATGTCTGGCTGACCAGAAAAGCCATACAATCCACTATGGATATATTGCAGACGGCGAAGAATTTATTGATGAAGTGCTTGTGATGCTAATGAAAGGACCACACAGTTATACGGGTGAAGATACGGTAGAAATCGATTGCCATGGAGGCGTTTTTGTTGTCAAGAGAATCCTCGAAACTGTGATTAAGTATGGTGCAAGACCGGCAGAGCCGGGAGAGTTTACAAAAAGAGCATTCTTAAACGGACGAATTGATCTGTCTCAGGCAGAAGCAGTTATTGATGTCATTGAAGCTCAGAATGAGTATGCACTAAAGAGTTCTGTCAGTCAGCTGAAAGGTTCTGTTCATGAAAAGATTGGAGAAGTCCGCGCGGAAATCCTGTATCATACAGCGTTCATTGAAACTGCGTTAGATGATCCGGAACATATTGATGTAGATGGATATGGAGAAACACTTCGGGGAATTGTGGAGAAACTTCTTGAAGAACTTCAGAAGCTGATAGATTCTGCGGATAACGGCCGTATTATGAAGGAAGGAATCCGTACGGTTATTGTCGGTAAGCCAAATGTAGGAAAATCTTCTCTGTTAAATGTACTTGTGGGGGAAGAACGGGCTATCGTAACAGATATTGAAGGAACAACAAGAGATATTCTTGAAGAACATATTAACCTTCACGGAGTAAGCCTGAATATTATTGATACAGCAGGGATTCGCGATACAAAAGATGTTGTGGAAAAGATCGGGGTTGACCGCGCTAAATCACAGATGAATGACGCGGATCTTATCATCTATGTAGTAGATGTTTCCAGGCCGCTTGATGAAAATGACAGTGAGATCATGCAGATGATCGCGGATAAGCAGGCAATTGTGTTGTTAAATAAAACAGATTTGGAATCAGTTGTAACGGAAGAAGATCTGAAGAATCAGCTTCAAAAACCGATGATTCAAATCTCTGCAAAGGAAGAAACCGGAATCAGAGAACTTGAGCAGGTTCTGAAAGAGATGTTCTTCCAGGGAGATATTTCTTTTAATAATGAAGTTTATATTACAAATGTCCGGCATAAGACAGCGCTTCTGGATGCTCGGGAAAGTCTGAAAAAAGTACTTCAAAGTATAGAAAATCAGATGCCGGAAGATTTTTATTCCATTGATCTAATGGATGCTTATGAGGCACTTGGAAGTATTACCGGAGAAACGATAGGAGAAGATTTAGTTAATGAAATATTCAGTAAATTCTGTATGGGAAAATAAAGATCCATACGATGTTGTAGTAATTGGTGCAGGACATGCAGGATGTGAGGCGGCATTGGCATCTGCAAGGCTTGGTCTGCGCACGATTGTATTTACCGTCAGCGTAGAAAGTATTGCGTTAATGCCGTGTAATCCGAATATCGGCGGAAGTTCAAAAGGTCATCTTGTAAAGGAAGTGGATGCTCTGGGCGGTGAAATGGGAAAAGTCATTGACCGGACATTTATCCAGTCCAAAATGCTGAACAAATCCAAAGGTCCGGCAGTACATTCACTGCGTGCGCAGGCAGATAAGGCAGAATATACAAAGGAGATGCGTCTTGTACTGGAAAATCAGGAAAACCTGGAAGTAAAACAGGCAGAAGTAGTAGATATTCTGACAGAAGATGGGAAAATAACAGGAGTACAGACATATTCGGGATGTATATACCGCTGTAAGGCTGTAATTCTCTGTACAGGGACATATTTGAAAGCAAGGTGTATTTATGGCGAGATCAGCAGTGAAACAGGTCCTAACGGGCTTCAGGCGGCTAATTACCTGACAGAGGCATTAAAGCGGCTTGGAATTACCATGTACCGCTTTAAAACAGGTACGCCCGCAAGAATTGACCGACGGTCAGTTGATTTTAGTAAGATGGAAGAACAGTTTGGAGATGAAAGGGTCGTTCCATTTTCTTTTACAACAAACCGGGAAGATGTACAGATTGATCAGGTTTCATGCTGGCTTACTTATACAAATGAAAAGACACATGAAATCATTCGGAACAATCTGGATCGTTCACCGCTATTCTCAGGTATGATTGAAGGAACCGGGCCACGATATTGTCCGTCTATAGAAGACAAAGTAGTGAAATTTTCCGATAAAGACAGACATCAGGTATTTATTGAGCCGGAAGGATTGTATACAAATGAGATGTATGTGGGAGGAATGTCCAGTTCTCTTCCGGAAGATGTACAGTATGAGATGTACCGCAGCGTGGCAGGCCTTGAACATGTAAAGATTGTGAGAAATGCCTATGCGATTGAATACGATTGTATCGATGCAAGACAGTTGGATGCCACATTGGAATTCAAAGATATCAGCGGACTTTACAGTGCCGGACAATTCAATGGAAGTTCCGGATATGAAGAAGCGGCTGCTCAGGGGATTGTTGCCGGAATTAACGCAGCTTTAAAGATTCTCGGCCGTGAACAGATTGTCATTGACCGTTCACAGGGGTATATTGGCGTATTGATCGATGATCTCGTGACAAAAGAAAGCCACGAGCCATATCGAATGATGACATCCAGAGCAGAATACAGACTCCTTCTTCGACAGGATAATGCAGATCAGCGGCTGACGAAGATTGGTTATGAAGTCGGATTGATTTCCGAAGAGAGATATCAACATCTTTTGGAGAAAGAACAGCAGATTTGTGGAGAAGTAGAGCGTTTGGAGCATGCGCATGTGGGTAACTCTGAACCTGTGCAGAAACTTCTGGCACAG
>CAUCYJ010000010.1:0-28167 GCA_958446945.1 uncultured Lachnospiraceae bacterium
TGATGATTGGAAGTACGGCCATTACCGCTCCTGCCATCTGCATTGGATATCTTGTATGCGTCCAATTGAAAATGTTTCGGGAAAATCGTTGGTGGAATGGCCATTGATTCTCCAAGTGTTTTAAATGATGTAAATACCATCCAGAGGAACGGAGTGATTGTGATCGTAACGCCGGCCAACAAGATAATATGTACAATCAGATGTCTGATATTTTTTGACTTTTGCATAATCAAATCCTCCTTCCTTTAGTCGTAATTAACCCATTTCTTCTGTCCCCACATCTGAATTGCGGTTACAATCATGATTAACAAGAATACAAAGATGGAAATGGCAGCCGCATATCCTTTCTGTCCGTATTCGAAACCATTTCGATAGAACATAGCGATCAATGTCTGAGTACTCTCAAATGCCATACTTGTTTTTCCTACCATCATATAGATTGTATCAAATACCTGGAATCCACTGATGATAGAAGTAATCATAACGAAGAAAATTGTTGGTGATAACATTGGTATTGTTACATGGAAAAACTGAGCTTTCGGGCCAGCTCCATCGATGGCAGCTGCTTCATAAAGTGATTTGGAAATTCCCTGCATTCCTGCGAGAAGAATAATCATATTATAGCCGACGCTGCACCAGATACCTACAAGCATAATGCAGTAGAATGCTGTTTTTGGATCTGACAGCCAGTTTTGTCCTTTTCCGCCAAATACTTTAATTACCGCGTTTAAAATACCATATTCACCATTATAAATCCATTTCCAGATTAAAGCTACTGCAACAGACATTGTTACAGATGGAAGGAAATAAATCGTACGGTAAATAGATTTTCCGCGAATCTGAGTATTCAGTAATGCTGCCAGCAGGATTGATAAAAACAATCCTACCGGAACAGTAATCAGAACATATTTTAATGTGTTCCAAAGTGTGTGATACAATTCTTTATCTACAATCAGGTTCTTGTAGTTTTCAATACCACAGAATGTAGCCATATTAAATTTATTTACATCATTAAAACTAAACCAGAAGTTCTGGATAAATGGGAAGATGTAAAATACAAGCAAACCAATTACTACCGGAGCAATAAAGAGATACCCTGCTACCCAGTCTTTCTTTTCACGGTTAGTTGCTTTCTTTTTCGGCATCTGCACCTGTTGTTTTTTCTCTCTTGCCATATAGTCACCTACTTTATAACGCTAGCAGAATTATTTGCTGATTAGCGCATCTGCCTCTTCTTTCAGAGTCTTACATACTTCTTCTAATGATTTAGAACCATCATAAGCATGTTTTAACTGCTCTGCCTCTAAGTCATATAATTCAGCAGCTTTTTCACATACCGGAAGTGCAACTGCTTCATCAACATGGTTTGTATAAGCAGCAATATTTAATTCCGGATAAGAATCTGCTAAGCAATGCTGAGCATCGTTTCTTGCAGGGAATACTGTTGCATTCTTTCCCTGAATTTCCATAGCTTCAGAGCTTCCCATCCATACAGCAAATTTCTTAGCTTCTTCTAAGTTTTTAGAGTTTGCATATACTGAGTAAGAAAGACCATTAATACAGTTAGGCTCTTTGCCATTGAAAGCTGGTACTTCTACACAGTCAATTTTTCCAATGATTGCATCGTTCTGAAGATACTCAGGAACCATATAAGAACCAGCAAGGTTCATTGCAAGGTGGCCAGACTGGAATCTTGCATCTGCAGATGTATCGTTGATATCATTGAGACTTGGAGCATATCCTTTTTCAATCATATCGATCCAGCACTGAATACCTTCCTGTGTTTCCGGAAGATCATAACCTGTTTCTGTTGCATCTTCATTTAAAATGTATCCGCCATTTGCATATACTGTCTGATAATACCATGTCTGGAAGTCAACCGGACAAGCGAATGGATATACACCTTCACCTAATCCTTTGTCAATTAATTCCTGGCAGCATGCTAACAGATCATCATATGTCCAGTCATTTGTCGGATATGCAACGCCTGCATTGTCAAAGATTTCTTTGTTATAAAATAATGCGTTTGTATCAAAGTCTTTCGGAATACCGTACATTTTTCCGTCACGAGTATAAGCATCAATCAGAGCTGATGGGAAGTTTCCTTCTAATTCCAGACCACCCTCTTTGATAGCATCATCAAGATCTGCAAGAACTCCTGCGTCTTTGTAGCTGTCCAGATGAAGTACATTCATCCACATTACGTCTGGTGCTGTTCCACCAGCTGCAGCAGCTTCGAATTTTGTCCAGTATTCTTTGTAAGAAGAAGACTGTAATTCAATCTCTACATTTGGATTCTGTTTTTCGTATTCATCAATCATAGCCTGCATGTTAGCCATCTGTGTTTCAGACCACATACCAAATGTTAATTTTGTCTTTCCGTCTTTTGTTTTAGAACCACTGTCTTTGCTTCCACATCCAACAGCTGCTGTTGCTCCCATAACAACTACAAGTCCGAGTGCCATGAGTTTTGTAAGATTTTTCTTCATAATACATCTCTCCTTTTTACTATGTATTTGAGTTGCTATATATAATACCGATTCAGCACCAGTATCACATACATTGTGAGAAATTTGTTAAAGCGTGCATACAAAACCATAGAAGATTTTCTACCATTGAGTCTGAATTGTATCTTTTTCACAATTTTAACTTGTTTTCTCTCTGTTAAGTAGTATTATACAACCAATAATCACATTTTGCTTGTTGTATTATCCACTTCTATTGTCATATTGTCTTCAAACTTATATAAAACTACTAACAAAATAAGGTTTTTTCAGTTTTCACATACAAAATGACTAATTCAATACGCTAACATACTAAATGATTTCATATTCCAGTGTGTCAAAGTTGACTGTAACTGTTGTTCCATTGCTAAATGTTGTTCTCTGTACCTGTGGATTTCCGTCTACCATTTCATGACGTACCATCTCACATTTTCCTACTTTTTCATGTAAGCCTGCAACAACTTTACAACGCTCAATATCTTCTTCTACACTGAATCTGATATAGTCCTCGAAAGAACCGTCAAAGTTCGGATATGCTCCATCTCTCTTCAAATACGGTGCTCCGCCGTTTAACAGTGCATACAGCATATAATCTTCTGTTTCACTTAATTTCTCCATCATCCACGGCTCAATCAGACAGTCATGATATACAAGGTTAAATAACGGAACCGCAATACCATGACTTGGAGAACGCGGATGTGCCAGCATGAAATCATACGGTGCATAATGGCAGAATACAAGGCTTGGGATTGCCCAGTCATTTACTTCTTCAGAACTTGGCAGGATTCCCTTAGATAATAAAAATTCAAAACATGTATTTCTGTAATCATAGCAATCTCTTCTTGTCATCTTATGCCACGGATGATTACATTCGTCTCCTTCATTACAGGTAAATACATCAAGATATGCGCCGTCCAGTTTGATTCCGGCATCTTCGATTGCCTTGAAGTTTCTCTTTACATAAAATGGAGCCTGCGTTGCACATAAGTATGACTGCGGGCCGCCTGCCCATCTCTGATGTTCCGGAATTGTTCCGTCTGTGAGACGACATGCAAAATTCTCATCAAAGCTTTCCGCTGATTTGTAATAATCTCTGTACTGATCATGAATACCGAACATATAACCACATTCATGCATTGTATCAGCCAGTTCTTTCATATCTTCCCATCCGCCTGCTTCTTTACAAGCCGGTGAATAATCCGGATGATTGTTGTCATATCCCGGTTCTGCCCATCCATCCAGATGAAGGTACATCTTCTCTACCCCAAGTTCATGGAAACGTTTTACTTCTTCTGTACGAGCTTTAAATGGTGTCAAGTTATCATTTTTATCAGGAGCTTCCGGATCAAAGAAATCAGAGTTTGGCTGAACCTTTGTCTTAATTCCTGTATGCACAAAAGAACATCCAATCAGATCATTAACAGAAGGAGTCTTCGCTGCTTTTTCTTCCAATGAACGGAATAAACCTTTTTCTTTCACATATGCTCTGTATTCTTTACAAATATCATTATAATCGCAGTCGCTCAGGAATGTATATCTCATAACACGGCGATAGTCAATTTTTCCAAGGCTTGGCTCCCAGCGGATGTTCATATGTGTATACGGACCTTCTGCCGGATGTTCTACATCATACCCTGCGTTCCACGGTGTCACTGCGACTGCCAGATAACCTTCGCGGTCTTTGACCTGTCCAAACCATGGCATATAAGCTCCTGCTGTTCCGAGGAAACCATCAAAAGATGTATTCATTGTCTCTACTTCCCATGTATTCGGGATCAGAATTCCCTGCTCCCAGTTAAGAAGTGTATACCAACTGTCTTTCTTTTCTTCAAATGCCATTTTTCCCGGCCAGTAGATTGCCTTTACATCAAATCCATCTTCGCAAAGCGGCACAAATTCAAAATACACATGACCTGTCACAGCTTCCACCCATACGATTGTCTCAAAAGCAAAATCTACTTTCTTTCCTTCTGCCTCAAATCCTTCGTAATGGCTGATAAATCCTTCTCCAACTCCAGTCTTCCACTCTTTGTGAGAGATAACTGCTGCATCTTTGAAATATACTGTTCCCTGTGCAGTTTCAATATGCGGTTCATAATCGCTGCACCAGTCCCAACATGTATCTGCTTTTTTGATAGATACATGAAATGTCTGTTCATCCAGTCCAAGTGTGATGCCATTGCTAATCACTGTTTTCATTTTCCTTCCTCCATTTCCGGCAAATTAGCTAACATTCAACAAAATTCTGCCTTATTTATATACATTATATCTTTTTTAATACTATTTTGCTTGCCATATCATCTATCCTTCTTGTCCAATTGTCTATTTTCTGCTAAAATGATTCCGAGTAAATAATTGATTTTGACGGGAATCCCCCCTTTGTATAAATGATCCGGGCAATTCCAGAAAGGAGCATTTGTTTATGACTTATGTAAAAACTGTACTCAAAAAAGAAATCGTTATTGATTCCATTATTACAATCCACTACTTTGAGTATTCCAAGGATTTTTCTTTTTCCGGTGAAGCACATAATTTCTGGGAATTCTTATATGTGGATGCCGGAACAGTAGATGTGCGCTCTGAAAATAAATTGTACACGCTTCACGCAGGAGACATTATTTTTCATCAACCGAATTGTTTCCATGCAATGCGTTCTTCTGGCCTGAAACATTCGCTGAACCTGGTTGCAATTTCCTTTTCTACACAATCTCCGGCAATGATGGATTTTTCTGATAAATGTTTTACTCTAAATATGGAAGAACGTTCTCTAATTTCAAAAATTATCGCTACTGCTCGAGAAACCTTCTCAACACCGTTAAATATTCCATCAGTAGAACAGGTTTTCATTTCTGAAGATGCTTCTTTTGGCTCAGAACAGCTCATTTTGCTTTTTCTAGAACTTTTTCTTCTGACCGCAAAACGCTGCCACCTCTGTGATAATGGTGTTATGATCACGCATCAAAAGATTGACACCCCAATCAGTTCTCTGACCAAAAATAATCGACTGGACAATATCATCCATTATATGGAAGAACATCTTTATGAACCGTTAAAAATCCAGACACTCTGCGATGAATTCTCTCTAAGCCGTTCCGCTCTCCATGCACTGTTTCAGGATGAAAAGCATTGTGGTCCTATTGAATTTTTTAATAGTATGAAAATAGATCGTGCCAAAGAATTGATCCGGGACGGTTCCATGAACTTTACCGAAATCGCCCACTTTCTTTCCTATAGCTCGCTCCAGTATTTTTCAAAACAATTTAAAAAGGCAACTTCTATGTCTCCGCTTGAATATGCTTCCTCAATACGTCTTATCACAAACCGGGTATCCAATCCCTCTCTTCGGATTGACCGCCCATTAAAAATGCCGGAGAATTAAATACATCTCCGGCATTTTTCATCTTTATTAAAATTTCTTTCTCCATACGGATGGTGCCATTAACATTAAAAATGGGAATAACTCCAGTCTTCCTGCCAACATGTCAAAACAAAATACTAACTTTGACAGCACAGAAAAAGAAGAAAAGTTTTCTACCGGTCCTACACCTGCGATTCCGGGTCCGGTATTATTCAGTGTTGTCAAAACAGAACTGAATGTTGTAGCAAAATCAAAATTATTTAATGATACAATTAGAATTGATACAACCATAATCAAAAAGTAAATAACCGTATATCCAATAACCCCATTCACAGTCTCGTCCTGAAGACGTTTTTTATTCAACGTAATGATCGACACACTCTTTGGATGGATTAATTTCTTAATCTCTCTCTTAGCGTGTTTCATAAGAATCAGAATACGAGACACTTTCATACCGCCTCCGGTAGAACCGGCACAAGCTCCTACCATAATAAGAAGCAATAAAATTGCTTTTGAGAATTCTGGCCACTGGTTGAAATCCGCTGTAATAAAACCAGTTGTTGTAATGATAGATGACACTTGAAAATACGCATACCGAAATGCTCTCAAAAATCCTCCGTAATAATTGCTTACATTGATTGTAATCATCACAATTGCCGCCACAATGATTCCAAAATACGCCTTTACCTCTTCATTTTCCCATATATTTCTAAAACGTTTCAAAATCAAAAGGAAATACATATTAAAGTTAATTCCGAACAGAATCATAAAGACCGTAATTACTCCGTCAATATATGCACTGTCATAATATGCAATACTTGCATTTCTATTTGAGAATCCTCCGGTACCGGCTGTACTAAATGCATGTAAAATACTGTCATACAGATTCATTCCGCCAAATAAAAGGAAAATTACCTCCGCAAATGTAAGAACAAAATACATTGCATATAAAATCTGAGCTGTTGTCCTTGCTTTTGGCACAAGCTTTTCAATCTCCGGTCCCGGCATCTCTGCTTTCATTAAGTGCATTGAACGATCATTTTCAAGCGATGTAATTACCATAACGAAAACCAGCACACCCATACCGCCAATCCAATGTGTCAGCGATCTCCAGAAAGCCATTCCCTTCGGCAATGCTTCAATATCTGTCAGAATCGTGGAGCCTGTTGTCGTAAATCCGGATACCGTCTCAAAAAATGCATCGATAAACTGAGGGATCGCACCTGATGTATAAAATGGTATTGCACCGATCAGCGACCACAAAAGCCATGATAATGCAACGATCACAAGTCCGTCTCTTCCGTATAGTTTTGTATTCTTTGGTTTCTTTCTTCCAAACAGAATATGTACCAGAATCAAAATTACTCCCGGAATGACAAAATGCATATAACTGTCTTCCCGATAGATCAACGCTACAATCGCCGGGAGAAACATTACAACGCCTTCAATCCCCAGAATCTTTCCGAGCATATAAACTGTCATTTTATGATTCATAAGTCCCCCTGCTCTCAAAGATATCTCTGATGTCCTGTATTTTTTTATTTTTCGTCACAATAATTACGCTGTCTTTCGGCATAAGTACATCATTTCCTCCCGGAATGATAATTCTACGATCCCGGACAATCGTGGCGATCAGATTATTTGGTTTCATATTCAGGTATTTCAACGGAATATTTGTATATTCTGTTTCCTGCTTTACGATAAATTCCAACGCCTCTACTTTGCCGCCTACAAGATAATATAATGTTTCAATATTAGCGCTCTTAATAGAGTTGTGACGCGCACGCACATATGCCATAATCACATCTGCTGTGGAAGATTTTACAGAAACAATTGAGTCAATTCCCATATCTTCCACCATGCTGGCGCGGCTGTCCTCATTTACTTTTGCCACAATCTTTTTCACTCCCTGCTGCTTTGCAAACAGAGCCATAATAATATTCTCTTCATCAATCCCTGTCAAAGCCACAAGTGCATCGGCAGATTCCAGTCCTTCTTCGATTAGAAGCTCATGATCTCCTGCATTTCCGCAAATGATCGTTGCATCTGAGAGCTGTTCGCAGAGACGCTCACATTTCTCCATATCTTTTTCAATAATCTTCACATGCATTCCAAGCACGCAAAGCTGTTTTGCAAGGTAATAACTGATCCGGCCGCCGCCACAGATAATAATATTTTTAGTTTTTGCTTTTCGATTGCCCAACGCTTTGAAGAAATCTTCAATCTCCTTATGGGATGCGGCAATATTCAGTTTATCGCCTGACCGAACAACAAAATCTCCGTCCGGAATAAACACTTCTTTTCCTCTTTGCACCGCACAGACAAGCACTTTAATCTGATATTTCTGATAGATCTCTTTTAATGACATACCAACAATTGGATTCTGTTCGTTCAGGATAAATTCTACAAGTTCTACACGGCCTTTTGCAAAAGTCTCTACTTTTGTTGCTGCCGGAAAGATCAACACACGGCTGATTTCATTTGCTACTGTCAGCTCTGGGTTTACTGTCATACTCAAATGCAGATCTTCTTTTAAAAGATCAATCTGCTTAAAGTAAATCGGATTACGCACACGCGCAATCGTATGCTTCGCTCCAAGCCTTCTTGCAATCAGACAGCTCAACATATTTAACTCATCTGTTGAAGTACATGCAATAACAAGATCTGAGTGCTGCACATCTGCTTCCTTCTGTGTCTCTACATCTACTCCATCACCTGTCAGACACAGCACATCCAAAGAATTGACCGATTCTTGTAACCGTCCCTGGTTATGGTCAATCATAACAACATCATAGTTTTCTTCTGATAACTGCTTAGCCAGCTTATGACCAACTTTACCGTCACCAATAATTACGATCTTCATTTTCATTACCCTCGTTTTTACACATTCTTTTCTTTTAGTAGTACGCAATTACACAGTATACGCCCTTTTTTCCAAATGTAAAGACTCTTCTGAAAAAAAGGACACCGAAAATATCAAAAATACCTCCGGTGTCCTCTTCTAAAGATTAATTAGTTTTCAAACGCATCATCAAGGAATGCTCTGTATCCCTTCACTGCCTCGTAAATGTCTGCTTTACTTGCAACTTCATGCGGTGCATGCATACATAATACTGCAATACCACTGTCAATAACATCCATTCCATAAACAGCCATAATGTAAGCGATTGTTCCACCGCCTCCTACATCAACTGCACCAAGTTCTGCTGTCTGGTAAGAAACATTGTTATCTTCCATAATTCTTCTGATCTCTGCAACATATTCTGCATTTGCATCACTTGTTCCACCTTTTCCGCGGCTACCTGTGTATTTGTTGAATACAAGTCCTCTTGAGAAATAAGCTGCGTTCTTCTTCTCGAAGCAAGATGCAAACATCGGATCAAGACATGCACTTACGTCAGAAGAAAGCATTTTAGAATTAGCTAATGCACGACGAAGCTTCAGATCTCCTTCTTCTCCAAGAACTGCCATTAATTCTGCTACTGTGTTCTCAAAGAAACGGGATGTCATACCACTTGCTCCAACACTTCCGATTTCTTCTTTGTCAACAAGAATACAGCAAGATGTTCTCTTCACATTGCCATTTCCACCTTTTAACAGCGCAAATAAAGATGTGAATGCACAGATTCTGTCATCATGTCCATATCCGATTACCATACTTCTGTCAAGACCGCAGTCTCTTGCCTTTCCAGCCGGAACAACTTCTAACTCAGCAGATACAAAATCATCTTCTTCTACATTATAGCGTTCTGCAAGAATCTTCAATACATTTGCTTTAATCGCATCTTTTTCTTCGCCTTCTAACGGAATGTTACCGATCATCAGGTCAAGTTTCTCACCATTGATTACTTCGCTTGCTTTCTTGCCCATCTGCTCTCCTGCGAGATGCACAAGAAGATCTGTAATAACGAATACCGGATCATCTTCCTTCTCACCGATCACAACGTCAACTTTTGTTCCGTCTTTCTTGATCATAACTCCGTGTAATGCCAACGGAAGTGTCAGCCACTGATATTTCTTAATTCCGCCATAGTAGTGTGTATCAAGATAAGCAAAACCTTCTTCTTCAAATAATGGCTGCTGTTTGATGTCAATACGAGGAGAGTCAACATGAGCTCCTAAAATGTTCATACCTTTTTCCATCGGTTCTGTTCCGATCTCAAACATCAGAAGTTCTTTCTCATTGTAAGCTGCATATACTTTATCTCCGGCTTTTAATGTTTCTCCGGCTTTGATTACATCATTTAAATTTTTATATCCGGCTTTCTCTGCCATCTCGATAGAAATACGAACACATTCTCTTTCTGTCTTTCCGGCATCCAGACATTCTTTGTAAAGTTCATTCACTTTGTTTAATTTTTCCAGTTCTTCCGCACTGTATGAGTTCCAGATATTCTCTTTGTTCATAACTGTTTGTGCCTCCTTTATACTTTTCAGAATGATTCAATATCTTCATTATATACTTTTTACAAAATATGTCTTTATACTATTGTCCAAATTTATTACTTTATTATACACAATCGTGCAAATTTCGGACAATAATGCAAATTCTTTTTATACATAATACTGTGCCTGTGCATTCCAGAGGTCGGCATATTCCCCCACAGTCTCCACCAACTCTTCATGTCGTCCTTTTTGCACGACAGCTCCCTGATGAAACACCATAATCTCATCACAAAATCTGCAGGAGGATAGTCTGTGGGAGATGTAAATTGCCGTTTTATCTCCTACAATATCATTGAATTTTGCATAGATTTCTGCTTCTGCAATTGGATCCAGTGCTGCCGTAGGTTCATCCAAAATAATAAATGCCGCATCTCTATAAAGCGCTCTTGCAATGGCAATCTTCTGTGCTTCCCCGCCAGAAATCTCTATGCCGCTCTTGTCAAATTTATTATAAAGCCACGTATCAAGTCCTCTTGGCATTTTGTCAAGCCGTTCACCAAATCCTGCCTCTTTAAGCATTCGTTCCACTTTTTCCCGGTCATACTCTCTCGCCACTGCAACATTCTCCCCAAGAGGAAATGCAAAAAGAGAAAAGTCCTGAAAAACAACAGAAAAAATTGACATATATTCTTGATAATTATATTTACGGATATCAATTCCATTCAATAAAATAACTCCTTCTGTCGGATCATACAGCCGACAAAGTAATTTAATAAATGTTGTTTTCCCACTTCCGTTTTGTCCAACAACTGCCATCTTATTTCCAATCTTAAACTTCACATTCACATGGTGCAATGCCCACGCTTCGCTGCCCGGATATTTAAAAGATACATCTCGGAATTCTACTTCATATTTTCCATCTGTTCGTTTCTCAACAGTGAGAGATCCCTGATACATCCGATTTGGAATATCGAGAAATTCAATTGACTTCTTCACAAAAACAGCATTAACCCGGATTTTTCCAACCGTTGCAAATAAAGCTGACACCGCTGCTGCCATCATCGTCAGAGCCCCCACATACTGGGACGACTCGCCTATGCCAAATGCCCCTGCCCACGCTTTCACAACAACAAAGAGATAGATACCTCCCATCAGGAGATAGGTGAGCGATTGTCCAACCGCATACAACAGTCCGTACTTTCCTTTCATAACAGATGCAATCGGACCATCCGGCAAAAAACTGTCATCACTTTCCATTGCTTCGAGTCCGATTTTGTTCTGGCCATACAATCTGATATCCATCGCATTTTTCTTATCAAGAAAATATTCTCCCCAAAAATTAAATAACCGGTTTCCGAATGTTGCCTCTTCTGAACACTGTGCCCACTTCTCATCCACTTTTGTCTCAAGTATCGGTCCAAGCACCGCAATGATCAGAAAACTTCCAATCACAAGTACCGTCGTAAGCGGGTGATTCAAAATCGTCAGATTTCCTGCCGAAGCCGGAACTTCACAGAGAAACAGCGTGACCGTCAGCGTAACCGCACCCAAAATCTTCACGATTTCCCCTACAAATTCCTGCATATAATCAGGTATTGCAACCAATCCCATACCGCTCCAGTTTTGAACCTGCTGAATCTGGGACAGTTTTTTGTGGGTACTTGTGTCATCCAGTACAGAAAAATCCATCTGCAGCATTTTATTAGCATAAATATCATTGGTACCCAACCATTCTCCTGCCCGCTTACACTCTTTCCATCTATCTGCTGCCGCCTTCAAAAGAGCAAGCACTGCATTGACAAAGATTGTAATAAATGCAAGCTTCATAAGTATTTCTTTTTCTCTGCTGCCGGACAGTTCGGAAAGAATCCGCGCAGACAGATAAATATTTGCATATGGAAATAACGCGCCGGCTGCTGCCGAGCAAAAGGTCGCAATGAGTATTGCCGAATCATACTCCCACCAGATTTTTATGCCTTTTATCGTATAACAAAACGCCTCTTTCAGTGACATCTTATTCACATCCTTCTTCATGATGATCACCTCCTTCTCGGTAATAGCGGCTCTGTACTTCAAAAAGCTCCGCGTATTTTCCGCGCTTTGCAAGCAGTGTCTCATGAGTACCTTCTTCTGCAAGCTCTCCCTGCTCCATAAATAAGATCCGATCACAAAATCTTGTCGATGCAAGTCTGTGGGAAATAAATACCGATGTCTTATGTTCTGTCAATTTATTGTATTTCTCATAAATATCACTCTCTGCAATCGGGTCAAGCGCCGCTGTCGGTTCATCAAGTATCATAAATACGCCTTTTTTATAGAGTGCACGTGCAAGCATAAGCCGCTGTGTCTCACCACCGGACAATTCAACCCCTTCTGTGTAAACAGATCGCTCCATCAGCGCATGATATCCCTGTTTCAGTTCCTTGATACGTTCCCATAATTCTGCCTGCTTTAGACATTCCTTAACACGCTCATCGTCATACCCTTCGCCTGTCTGCGATACATTTTCTGCAATAGTAATCGGCAAAATTGCAAACTGCTGAAATACTGCCGTAAACATTTCATAATAAGAATCTCTCCGGTAGTTTCGGATATTTACCCCATTTAACAGGATTTCTCCCTCTGTCGGATCATAAAAACCACAGATTAGCTTGACAAGCGTCGTCTTGCCCGCACCATTTAAACCGACAACCGCCAGTTTTTCTCCCGGACGGAGTGTCAAGTTAATGTCCGTGAGCGTATTTTTCTCTGCCTGCGGATACCGGAATGAAACATGTTTTAATACAATCTCATAAGTATCCGCCGTAGGAATTTCCATTCCCTCTGCTATTTTATAATCATCTTCGATATCAAGATATTCCCGATAGGTTGACAGCGCTATACTTTCCTGATACAACTTTGACATCTGTGTAAGAAGCTGCTCCATCCAGGAAGAAAATCCATTCACTGCGCTAAAATACAGAAGAAACTCTGCCGCACCCATATGATTGTTAAGTACCATCTGAAGGAGATATACATAAACAACGCCATTTCTCAGTAAGATAAACAGTGTATCGATTGCATTTGCAAGAAAATATTTTCGGTTCTTTTTCACCTGAAATGTTTCGTAAGAATTTCTCACTCCCGCATGGATACTACGAAGCCAAGCCCCCATTCCAAACATCCTGATATCTTTCGCACATTCCCGGTCTTTGTATCGCTCTGTCAGATAATTCCATTTCTTTATATATTCAGCTTCTTCTTGTCGGTTTCGATAACCCCAGTTATAGATTCTTCGGTTAAAGAAAAAACTTAACGCCGTCGTCGCTGCTATGAGAAACATAAGAAATGGATTCATTACCGACAGAAGCATCAGGTAGATCACAATACCGCAAACGCTCTGTCCGAGAGTTGTCAGCGTTATCCAAATATGTTCTCCGGCAGCACTGTTTTGCTTTAACGCTTCCATCCCCTTTTTCTGCATCTGTGTAAATTTCTGGTCATCCAATTTGGAATAAGAAACTGTCGCATACTTATTATACTGACCTAACAACAGCTTGATCCGTACGCTAATCCGTCCATACTGTTGGTTCAATACCAGATAGCCCTGTGCTGCACCGACAAGCATCATACCTCCTGCAAAAATAAGAATACTCCGGAATAGTATTCTTAACGTCCATCCCTCTTCCAGCCCTCTTAACACAACCGGACCGATATAGAGGTTTAGCAAATTCATTATCACTTCCAAAATAATGGACATAACCAAAACAGCAAGAACGGATTTTTCATATTTCCACGCCTTTCCAATCATGAACCATGCATTGTTCCACATTCCGTACCGTGGCTTTTCTGATATTGTTTTTTCTTTTTTCTTTTCTGTCATGCTTTCATCCCTCCTGCTGTAACAATATCACAAATATCCAAACAAAAACTCCCTAGGGGACGAATTGCATCTCCTGGGGACGAATTGCATAATCTGTATTTTGAATATTCCGCGCACCTGTTTGCACCGGATGTCGAACACTATGTTTCTTGTGGCAAAAGGATCTCTGTCGTAAACGCACCATCTTCACTATTTCGGCTCAAATAGCCACCATAACGCTCTACAATCGTATCAATCCTTACCAGACCAAACCCATGCCCTTCCCCCTTTGTCGTGCGAAACAGTCCACTGATCTTCTTCTGTTTCTTCGTGGCGGTAAAGTTCGTAAAAGACATGTAAAGCTGCGTATTTTTCATATCCATATAGATACGGATGATCCGCTCATCCGGCGGAAGTTCCATGCTAGCCTCGATCGCATTGTCAAACAGATTGCCGATAATGATACAGAGATCGATCTCCGAAGTGGTGAGTGCCACCGGCACATGGGCGTCTGCAATCACAGTAATCTCCCGCGACTTCGCCAGCGAGATCTTGCTGTTTAAAATAGCGTCCGTCATCTTATTGCCTGTCTTAATGACTGTATCCACCGTCGCCAGATCTTCATCCAGCTCATCCAGATATGCCCGGATTGCGTCAAGGTCACCCATAGCGGCATAGCTTTTCATCATCTGGATATGATTCCGGTAATCATGCCGCCAGCCACGAATCTGCCGGTACATATTTTCCACCTCTTCATAATGTGTCTGGAGCAGTTCATTTTGATAGGCTGCCAAGCGTTTGTCGATCATTTTTGAAATAAATGACATCATTTCCTCCAAATTTGCCTTCTTCCGCAAGATACGGAATCATGTTTTTTCGAAATCCCTTTCCATAAGAAATATATTTCTTTAAAAATATCGGATCATTGCCCGGTTAATCTTCTCATACATCCCTCTCGAGAGTGGGATTACCATCCCATCTTTCAGAGAAACTTCCTTCTTTGTAATCCGCTTTACACATTTCAAGTTCACAAGAAAAGATCTTCCTGTCCGGAAAAATCCATCCCCAAGCTCCTCTTCCAGCTCACTTAACGTCTTCTTTACCGTATAATCCTCTGCCGCATGGATTGTCACATAGTTGTGCTGCACTTCCACATAGCGGATCTCATAATACGGGATCCTGACCGTCTCATCACTTCCCTGAAGAAAGAGCGCTTTCTCGCTCTTCTTCATTCGCTCTCTCGCCCTGTCAAGCACCGAAAACAACTTCTCTTTTGTCACCGGCTTCAGCAGATAGTGAAGCGCCTCCACCTCATATCCGTCAGAAATATAGTCCATATAGCCCGTCACAAATAAAATCTGCACTTCTTTATTATGTTCCCTCACTTTTTTCGCAAGCTCTACCCCGTTCATCTTCCCCATCTCGATATCAAGAATGAGAAGCTGCCATCTCTTGTCTTCTTCATATTGAAAGAGAAAGCTCTCCGCACTCTCAAAATATTCGATCTGAAGCTGATCGTTCTGTCTCTCTTTCCACTCCTCCAAAAGCCTGCCGAGATATTCCCGCACCGTCTCCTCATCATCGCACAGGGCAACTCTAATTTCCATACTGTCTGCCCCTCCTCTTCTTCTCTGTCATATGTTTTCTATTATAGCACCAGGCATTTCAGAACGATAGCCTGAAATTGAAAAATCCCCGCCGGAGCTTCTAAACGCTCCAGCTGGGATTCTCTTGTTCAATCAGTAAGCATGTTTATTTGTAAACAAGTTGATTCATAAACAAATTAGTAAGCAAGTTTCTCATCCAGATATGCTTTCAGATCTTCAATCTTGATTCTTTCCTGCTCCATTGTATCACGATCACGAACAGTTACTGCACCATCTTCTTCAGAATCAAAATCATAAGTGATACAGAACGGAGTACCAATCTCATCCTGGCGGCGATAACGTTTACCGATATTACCGCGGTCATCAAATTCACAGTTATAGTATTTGGATAATTCTGCGTAAATTTTCTCAGCGCCTTCATTTAATTTCTTAGAAAGTGGAAGTATTCCGACTTTTATCGGTGCAAGCGCCGGGTGGAAATGAAGCACGGTACGAGTATCTCCGCCTTCTAATTCTTCCTCATCATATGCGCTGCAAAGGAATGCAAGCACAACACGGTCTGCTCCAAGTGACGGTTCAATAACATATGGAATATATTTTATCTTTTTCTCATCATCAAAGTAGCTCATATCTTCTTTGGAAACATTTTGATGCTGTGTTAAGTCATAATCGGTACGGTCTGCAATTCCCCACAGTTCTCCCCATCCAAATGGGAATAAGAATTCCAGGTCTGTTGTAGCCTTACTGTAGAAGGAAAGCTCTTCTTTCTCATGGTCTCTTGCACGCAGTTCCTCTTTCTTCATTCCAAGACCTAACAGCCAGTCCTGACAAAACTGCTTCCAGTATGCAAACCATTCAAGATCTGTATCCGGTTCACAGAAGAATTCCATCTCCATCTGCTCAAATTCTCTTGTGCGGAACGTAAAGTTACCCGGTGTAATCTCGTTTCGGAAAGATTTACCAATCTGACCGATTCCGAACGGAATCTTCTTTCTGGATGTACGCTGTACATTCTTAAAGTTAACAAAAATTCCCTGCGCTGTCTCCGGGCGAAGATATACAACATTCTTTGCATCTTCTGTTACACCCTGGAATGTCTTAAACATTAAGTTAAACTGACGGATGTCTGTGAAATTATGTTTTCCACAGGATGGACACGGAACTTCGTGTTCATTGATAAATTCCATCATCTTCTCCTGTGACCACGCATCTACGCTCTCATGTAATTCAATTCCGTTTTCTGCTGCAAAATCTTCAATCAGTTTATCTGCACGGAAACGTTCTTTACATTCTTTGCAGTCCATCAAAGGATCACTGAATCCTCCGAGATGTCCGGATGCAATCCATGTTTGCGGATTCATCAAAATTGCACAGTCAACACCTACATTATATGGACTTTCCTGAATAAATTTCTTCCACCACGCTCTTTTTACGTTATTCTTTAATTCAACTCCCAGATTACCGTAATCCCATGTATTCGCTAATCCTCCGTAAATTTCTGAACCCGGATAAACAAATCCTCTTGATTTTGCCAGGGCAACGATTTTTTCCATTGTTTTTTCCATATTCCCTTACCTCACCTTCCTGGTTTTTTACATTGTCTTGAAAACGGCATCTGACGCCAGATTCAAGGTGATTATTGTTAATTATTATACATTCTGCAGTAATTTTTTGCAACTGTTATGACACATTTCATCAATTCACTCCGCTTTCAAGCATACTATGAATAAGACGTAATCTGCTTTAGAATTTCTAAAGACTTAAATTCTCTACCAACATAATGCTCCATATAGCGTGTCACGATTTTGCGAAGTTTACTAAGAACTTCTTCATTGACAATAAAATTGTACATCCGTTCCGGAGGTGCTCCGACAATGTATTGAAGCGTATACAATGTAGAATTATCAAGTCTAATTCCATAGCGGTCTTGCTCTATGCAGCTTTTGCAAAGAAGCCCTCCTTTTTTTACTGAAAATACTGCTGGATTCTCTTTTGCTCCACATTCTGCACATTGAAAGACTTCCGGTCCCTCTCCATTGATCGTAATGCTTTTTAGCTCAAATATGTAACGGATCAATTCTTTCGGAATTCTGGGATTTGTCAGCGCCCGCATTGTCTGATAGAGCAGTTTTAGCATATCTGTCTCATCATTTCCTTCTCTTGAATAATACCCCGCCAGATCAAGAAAATAGAACCCATAATATGCTCCTTCCACATCTGTACGCAATTCAGAAAAATAATTAGAGATATCTGCCTGCATCATATTATATGAATTCTTTCCTTCATAGAGAAGAAATGTTCCGAACACGAAAGGATTGACTGCCGTCAAAAGAGAACTTCCTGTCTTTCGTGCTCCTTTCGCAAAGGCAGCAATCTTTCCCCGTTCTTTTGTCAGAAGTACGATTCTTCTGTCATATTCCCCGATTGGTGCTGCTGAAAGCACCATCCCTGTCACGGTTATCGTTTCTCTCACGTTTTTCGACTCCTGCCTGTTTTATATTGTTTTCGTTCCGGTCCGCAGAAACTACTGCCTCTGATTGGTTTTTATAGCATAAGTAATCTTCTATCCGTCCGGTATGCATAAATTCATTCCAATAATCCGATTTCATCTTGACGCACCCTCTTACCTTTTTATTTCCGCCTCCCATTCAGTTCTTTTTATTGCTTTGATGTTTCGGCGGTATAAGATTATCGTCTCCGATTCTTCCTCGAACTATACTGTATATTTATTCCTCTTCTTCCCGATATCCGAAATTCTTCATCAGAAACTCACTGTCTCTCCAGTCTTTCTTCACTTTTACCCAGAGCTGCAAATTCACTTTACAATCTAGGAGCTGCTCGATCTCATATCTTGCCCGGCTGCCGATCTTCTTCAGCATAGCACCCTGTTTACCAATAATAATCCCTTTGTGAGAGTCTCTCTCACAGATAATGGTCGCATCAATATCCATAATATTTTTTCGCGCTTTCATTCGGTCAATACAAACCGCAATTCCATGCGGAATCTCTTCATTGAGACAATGAAGCGCTTTTTCCCGGATAAGTTCTGCCACAATCTGCCGCTCCGGCTGATCTGTCACAGTATCCTCATCATAAAACTGAGGTCCGTACGGAAGATACTGAAAAATTGTCTTTACAAGCTCTTCTGTATTGTCTCCATTTCTTGCCGACACCGGGACAATCTCTGCAAAATCACAGATATGACGATAGGCTTCAATAACCGGAAGAATTTCTTCTTTCTTTACCATATCTACTTTATTGATGACAAGTATGACAGGTGTCTTTGTTCTGCGAAGCTGATCTGCAATATGCTTTTCTCCTGCTCCAATAAACGTAGTCGGCTCTACAAGCCAGAGCACTACATCGACTTCATTCAATGTGCGCTCTGCCACATTTACCATATATTCTCCCAATTTATTTTTGGCTTTATGAATTCCCGGTGTATCGACAAATACAATCTGTCCTGCTTCCGTTGTAAGCACCGTCTGAATTCGGTTTCTTGTTGTCTGAGGCTTCTTCGATGTGATTGCAATTTTCTGTCCGATCAGATAATTCATCAGTGTAGATTTTCCTACATTTGGTCTTCCGATCAGTGTTACAAATCCTGATTTAAAGTTTGCTTCCATAATCCCTCCATTAATTTAATTCTTTTGTTTCCATAAAGAGTTCCTGCACACCTGCAATCTTCTCCTCGCCGCCGATTACACAGATATTTTTCTGTGAAACGACTGCTTCCACAATGTCTGCAAGCTTTCGGATGTCTTCCTGTGTCGCCTCAAGAATCTGGCAGCGCTCTTTCCGAATCATTTCTGCCGTAACATGATTCAGATACAGGTTCATAGAGCGGCTTCCTTTAATTGCCGGTGTCATCGGCTGATCAATATTGCTGATCGTTCCAATGATATATTTTGTCATATCTCTTTCATCAATATCAAACTGCCGCAAATACTCTGCCACACCCTCATATACTTCTAATGTATTTTTTAGATGTGGATCTCTAAAGGACACAAGATAGCTGTCTCCGAGGCGATTAAAACTGCTCATACAACCGTATGCACCGCCTTTTACGCGGATGTTCTGCCACAGATATTCATAACTTAAGATCACTTTCAGAATCTGCAGCGCTCCTGTATATTCATATCCGGCATCAATAAAGTTGCCCGCAGTTGCCACATACTGTACCTTTGATGCGGTCTTAAATCCTTCATTCTTCTTCTCACAGACAATTTCTACCCGGGTTTTTTCCTTTCCATACTCTGTAAGCTTTTCTTCCAGCGCTTTTACAAGATCACATGCCTGTGAAAGTCCCTCTTTCGCTGCAGTGTAACTTACGATCAGGCGAGATGGGCTAAAGATCTCCTCTGCAAGATGTTTCAATGTCTTGATCAGCATTTCCTTCTTTTCATCAAAATGAGCTGCAAGATCACAGATTAACTCATAGTATTCAATTCCGGCCGTCATATCTTTCATTCTTGCAGTCGGAGAATGGTATGCCATAGCGCGCATTGCAGCAGAAATGTGACCTGACGACTGAATCCTCATCTGAAGTCTTGATTTTGTCTGGGCAACAATCTCTTTCAGACGTTTCTCATCGTCCAGTTTTGAACGAAGCAGGATTTCCTCCATCATGCAAAATGCAACCGGCAGCTGATGATACAGTGCTTTTGCACGCATTTCAAATGTCGGCCGGAACTCTTTTTCTTTTACTTTTGTTACATCTGTATACAGTTCCAGAGAAGTACCGATTCCTCCTGTCTGAGCATTGATCTCATTAAAAAGTTCTCCGTATTCATAGTTCTCTGTGTCAATCACACCAAGTACAGACTGCAAAATTCCTGTATATGGAAGCAGTTCCTCTTCAATTCCACTCATGTCAAAAATCAAGTTCACATAGCCGATGCCATTCGTTTCAATATCATGGAACACAACGGTCGTATTTCCGGCTTTGATCTCTTCATTATAAATCGGTGCAATCTCTCTGCTGATATCTTCTCGCTGCAGAACCGGGATCTTCTCCAGGTCTTCTTTCTCTGACGGTTCTTCCTGATAAGCTGTCAGCGCTTTTGTTTTCTGAACAAGTTCTTCTACTTCTTCTGCTGTCAGACTGTCTTTATATACCTGCAGTTTCTCTTCCAGAGCCGCTTCTGTCTTTGCTGTCAGACCTTTTTCCGGTTTTACAATTACAATAGCGCCATGCTGATTGTCAAGCAGATATTTCTGGATCAGTTCTTCGAAATATCCTGTATCTGCCTTTGCCTTCAGTGTTTCAAATGTATCAAGGGCTTCTACATGGATAAATGGTTTTGTATCATCATACAGCCAGCTATCAAAAATCTGAAGTCCATACATCAATCCCTTTGGAAAACTTCCAAAATCTGCTTCACGATACCGGAACTCATGATAATTGATTCCAGCCTCCAACGCTTTTTTAGACAATCCATTTGCCACAATTGATTTTAAAGTCTTTTCAATAACCTTCACAAATTCATCTTTCTGGCACACATTGGCATTCTTTGCAATAATCGACATCATTGGCTGCAGCGTTCCATTTTCATAAGATCCCATAATATCTTTACCGATTCCTGCATCTACAAGCGCTTTCTTTAGCGGCGCTCCCGGTGCAGATAACAGTGCATAATCAAGAATCTGGAATGCCTGGTATAATTCTCTGTCCAAACTGTCTCCGATCACTTTATTGTAAGAAAGATACGTATTATCTTCTTCTGATTCTGCATTCGTAATCGAATAAGACGTTATCTTTTCTGTCATCTGTGTAAACGGCTTCTGGAAAGAAATCTGCGAATCTACTTCCTGTGCCGTAAAGGAAGAAAGATAATGCTCATCCATCCAGTTCAGCCGTTCTTCCATATCCATATCACCATAAAGATAAATATAACTGTTAGAAGGATGATAAAACTTTCTATGGAAATTTAAAAATTGTTCATAAGTCAAATCCGGGATATATTCTGGGTCTCCACCAGATTCATTTGCGTAAGTTGTATCCGGAAACAATGTGTTCATAACTACACGGTAAAGCACATCTTCCGGTGAAGAAAATGCACCTTTCATTTCATTGTATACAACCCCATTATAGGTAAGCTTATCATCGACAGCTTCCAGTTGGTAACTCCAACCCTCCTGACGGAAAATCTCTTCATGTTCATAAATTGCCGGATAGAATACTGCATCCATATACACATGCATCAGATTCTTAAAATCTTTTTCATTGCAGCTTGCGACCGGATACACTGTCTTATCCGGATAAGTAATCGCATTTAAAAATGTATTCAAAGATCCCTTTACCAACTCTACAAAAGGATCTTTTACTGGAAATTCTCTGGAACCGCACAATACTGTATGTTCAATAATATGAGGAACTCCTGTACTGTCCTTTGGAGGCGTACGGAATCCGATCGTAAATACTTTATTATCATCATCATTCTTCACAAGTATCACTCTTGCTCCGCTTTTCTTATGACGCAGAAGATAGCCTTCTGACTTCAGCCCCTCCAGTGTTTCTTTCTGGATCAATTCATATGCCGGTACATTATTCAAATTCATCATGTCACACTCCTGTTCTGTTTATTTTTCTGTATCTATATCTTTTCCAGAATCTGCATTTTCAACACAGTATAGTATAACATGAGTGCATTAAAAAAGAAAGAGCGTCAAAAGACGCCCTTTCTAAAATATTTTCAAAAATTCCGCAGAATCTTATTCTGTTTTTCCGTACAGAGCAACAAGTTTGCTGAGGTATTCGTATCTCTCTTTTGCTTCCTGCTCGTTCTTAGCAAATAATACTTTTGCTTTTTCAGGGTTCTGTCTTACAAGTGAATTGTAACGAACTTCACCATTTAAGAATTCCTGATAATCTCCTGTAGGAGCTTTGCTGTCAAGAGTGAACTTGTTCTCTGCAGCCGGATTGAATCTGAAGTTATTCCAGTATCCACATTCTACTGCTAACTGTTCCTCTGTCTGAGCTTTGCTCATACCTTTCTTAATACCATGGTTGATACATGGAGCATAAGCGATGATCAGTGATGGTCCCGGATATGCCTCTGCCTCTGCGATTGCTTTCACTGTCTGGTTGAAGTCAGCACCCATAGCGATCTGTGCTACATATACATAACCGTAGCTCATTGCAATACTTGCAAGGTCTTTCTTCTTCACTTCTTTACCGCCAGCTGCAAACTGAGCGATTGCACCAGTCTTAGTAGCTTTAGAAGACTGTCCACCTGTATTAGAGTAAACCTCTGTATCAAATACCATGATGTTGATGTCTTTACCACTTGCTAATACATGGTCAACACCGCCGAATCCGATGTCGTAAGCCCATCCGTCACCACCGAAGATCCACTGAGATTTCTTAGCAAGGAAGTCTTTATTCTCAAGAAGTTCTTTCTTAACTTCACAGTCACAATCACATGCTTCCAGAGCTGCTACTAAGTTATCTGTAGCTGTTCCGTTTGTAGCGCCGCATCCAAATGTTTCAAGATATTCTTTTGCTGCTGCAACAACTGCTTCATTCTTAGCATTTTCTGCAAGGTATTCCACTTTTGCTTTTAAGCCATCGCGGATTGCATTCTGAGCAAGTAACATACCATAACCAAACTCAGCGTTATCTTCGAACAGAGAGTTAGACCAAGCCGGTCCTTTTCCTTCCGGTGTTACTGTGTATGGTGTAGATGGTGAAGAGTTACCCCAGATAGAAGAACATCCTGTTGCGTTAGCAATGTACATTCTGTCACCGAATAACTGTGTGATTAATTTTGCGTAAGGTGTTTCACCACAACCTGCACAAGCTCCTGAGAACTCAAGAAGAGGCTGTTTGAACTGGCTTCCCTTAACTGTTGTTTCTTTGAATTTAGCAACAACTTCTGGTTTAACCGGAATCTCACGTCCGAAATCAAAGTATTTCTGAGTTCCGACATTTGCTTCCATGTTCTCCATAACAAGAGCTTTCTCACCTTTCTTACCTGGACATACGTTAGCACAAGATCCACATCCTGTACAGTCAAGAGCTGATACAGTCATTGTGAATTTCAGTCCCGGCATACCGATCATATCAAGTGTTTCGATACCTTCCGGTGCGTTAGCAGCTTCTTCTTCTGTAAGAGCTACCGGACGGATAACTGCGTGCGGACATACATATGCACAGCGGTTACACTGGATACAGTTTTCTGCTTTCCATACTGGAATATTTACTGCAATACCACGTTTCTCAAATGCAGATGTTCCTGATGGTGTAGAACCGTCAACATATTCTGTAAATGCAGATACCGGTAAAGAGTTACCTTCCTGAGCATTTACTTTAGACTGAATATTTTTAACGAAGTTTACAGCATCTTCTCTTCCGCCTTTAACTTCTGGTGTGAATAATCCTTCATCTTCAGCATCTTTCCAGCTTTCCGGAACTGCAACTTCTACAACCTGTTTTGCACCGGCTTCGATAGCTGCCCAGTTCTTCTGAACGATATCATCACCTTTTCTTCCGTAAGTTGCTTTTGCAGCAGCTTTCATTAATTCGATTGCCTGCTCTTCCGGAATAATATCAGCCAGTTTGAAGAATGCAGACTGAAGAATTGTGTTGATACGTGTAGGTCCCATACCTGTCTCGATACCAATCTTAACACCATCGATTACATAGAATTTGATGTTATGGTTAGCGATGAATGCTTTTACCTGTCCTGGTAAATGTTTCTCAAGTCCTTCTGCATCCCATGGGCAGTTCAGAAGGAATGTACCACCGTCAACTAATTCCTGAACCATGTTGTATTTGTCGATATAAGACGGATTGTGGCATGCTACAAAGTTAGCTTTCTTGATCAGGTATGTTGATTTGATCGGGCTCTTACCGAAACGTAAGTGAGACATTGTCACACCGCCTGATTTCTTAGAGTCATAATCAAAGTATGCCTGAGCATACATATCTGTATTATCACCGATAATCTTGATAGAGTTCTTGTTAGCACCAACAGTACCATCAGCGCCTAATCCCCAGAATTTACAGTTAATTGTTCCTTCCGGTGTTGTAACAAGCGGTGCACCTACTGGTAATGACAGATGTGTAACATCATCTTCGATACCAATTGTGAATTTAGCTCTGTCTTCGTTCTCGAATACTGCTACGATCTGTGCAGGTGTTGTATCTTTAGAACCTAATCCGTAACGTCCGGAGAAGATCGGAACTGCATCGAATTTTGTTCCTTTTAATGCTGCCACTACATCTAAGTATAATGGTTCGCCAAGTGCTCCCGGCTCTTTTGTTCTGTCTAATACAGAGATACGTTTTACAGAATCCGGAATCACATCAACTAATGCCTGTGCGCAGAATGGTCTGTAAAGACGAACTTTAACAACACCGACTTTCTTGCCCTGTGCTAACAGGTAGTCAATTGTCTCATCGATTGTATCACAAGCAGATCCCATAGCAACGATAACGCTCTCAGCGTCAGCGGCACCATGGTAGTTGAATAATTTATAATCTGTACCAATTTTAGCATTGACTTTGTCCATGTATTCCTGAACGATTGCCGGAAGAGCATCGTAGTATGGGTTACATGCTTCTCTTGCCTGGAAGAAGATGTCAGGGTTCTGAGCTGAACCTCTCTGGCAAGGATGGTTAGGATTCAGGGCATGTCTGCGGAATTCAGCGATTGCGTCGAAATCTGCCATATCCTTTAAATCTTCGTAATCCCATGTCTCGATCTTCTGAATCTCATGAGATGTACGGAATCCGTCAAAGAAGTTGATAAATGGAACTTTTCCTTTGATTGCAGCAAGATGTGCAACCGGTGTTAAGTCCATAACTTCCTGTACGCTTGATTCACAAAGCATAGCGCATCCTGTCTGGCGGCATGCATAAACGTCAGAGTGATCACCAAAGATTGATAATGCATGGCTTGCAATCGCACGAGCAGATACGTTGAATACACCCGGTAACTGCTCACCAGCAACTTTGTATAAGTTAGGAATCATTAATAATAATCCCTGAGATGCTGTGTAAGTTGTTGTAAGAGCACCTGCTGCCAGTGATCCGTGTACAGTACCGGCTGCACCAGCTTCTGACTGCATCTCTGTTACCTGAACTGTACGTCCGAAAATGTTAGTTCTGCCTTGTGTTGCCCATTCATCTGTAGCTTCAGCCATAACAGATGATGGTGTAATTGGGTAAATAGCTGCGACATCTGTAAATGCATATGATGCATGAGCTGCAGCATGATTACCGTCCATGGTTTTCATTTTTCTTCCCATTGGTTTTTGTCCTCCTTTTTATCTAAACCAGACAGAGAGATCGGTCCTTCCTCAAACGCCGCCGGTTCATGTCATAACTTTATATATTGTTACATATATATCATATTATATATCCTACGTTTTTAAAAGTCCATAAAAATCTTGTTCCTTTTTACAAACAAAAGAAGATGTACACCTTTTCGGCACATCTTCTTCTCTTTGTTTATTTCCATTCTTCGATTTCTTCTAAGATCTTTTCTGTTTCCTGAAACTCTCTTTCTTCTTCCTGTCTTCTTTTCTTTCGTTTTCTCCTTCGCTCCTGTATCTTCCGCCCTCTCACGATCAGAAGCGGGCATACAACCGCAGTTACACCTGCAAGTACCTGCGATACCGGCCAGCCGGTAAAAAGAAACTCCAATTGATCTGTTCTAAATCCTTCAATAAAAAAACGTCCTACTCCATATAAAGATAAGTATAACAGGAAGATTTCTCCTTTAAAGACTCTTTTTTTATGATACCACACAAGCACAATCAAAATAATCAGGCACCAGATGGATTCATACAGGAAAGTCGGATGCACCTGGATATATGATACATCATCAAGCATAACAATATGTGTACGCATCTTCTCCGTAATATCAGACGCTCTGACTGCATCAATCGGAAGCTGCATCGCAAACAGCCCTTTCGTATATTCTCCAAAGGCTTCTCGATTAAAAAAGTTTCCCCACCGTCCGATCATTTGTCCGGTTACGAGACCAATGCTGATTGTATCAAGAATCAAAGGCGCTGAAATCTTCTGCCGGCCTGCATAAACAATGATAACAATTACCGCTGCAATAATCCCGCCATAAATAGCAAGTCCTCCCTGACGCAGATTGAAAATACTGAATAAATGATCCTTATAATAATCCCATGAAAAAATTACATAATAAATTCTCGCACCAATAACTCCAAAGATAATTCCATAAATTGCCAGATCAAAATAGTGTTCTGTATTCTGCTTCGTCTTCTTTGCTTCGGCAACCGCCAGAATAATTCCAAGCAGCATACCGATCCCAACGATGATTCCGTAATATGCGATCTCAAATCCAAATACAGAAACAGACTTTCCCACATGCTGCAAATGGATTCCGAGCTTCGGAAAATGAATCGCATAATTCATAGTACCCCTCCTTTAATACTGCCACTTACTCCCCTGTGATATCTCATCTTTGCAGCTCTTATACGTTAAATCTGAACAGCATAATATCGCCGTCTTTCACGACGTATTCTTTTCCTTCCAATCTCACAAGTCCCTTTTCTCTTGCAGCCGCATAAGTACCACAGTCAATCAGATCCTGATATGCCACTACTTCCGCACGGATAAAGCCTCGTTCAAAATCTGTATGGATCTTTCCTGCCGCCTGCGGTGCTTTTGTTCCATTTTTGATCGTCCATGCCCGCACTTCCGGCTCTCCTGCTGTCAGGTAACTGATTAAGCCAAGTAAGTGATAGCTTGCACGAATCAGCTTCTCAAGGCCGGATTCAGAAAGTCCAAGTTCCTCAAGGAACATCATTTTCTCATCATCTTCCAGCTCTGCGATCTCCTGTTCAATCTCTGCACAAACTACAAAAACCTCAAATCCTTCTCCCGCTGCATACTCTCTGACTTTTGCAACACCAGAATTAGAAGCTCCGTCATCTGCAAGATCATCTTCCTTGACATTCGCAGCAAAAATTACTGGTTTATAAGTCAGAAGATTATATCCATTCAGCCATTCCTGCTCATCTTCATCATCCGTCTCAAAACTCTTAGCAAGCCTTCCATCTTCCAGATGTGCTTTGATTCGTTCCAGAAGCGCCAGTTCCTTTGCAGCTGTCTTATCCATTCGTGCGGTCTTCGTTGTCTTTGCGATCCGACGTTCTAAAATCTCGATGTCAGAGAAAATTAATTCCAGATTAATTGTTTCAATATCACGAAGCGGATCAATATTTCCGTCCACATGGATAATATTTTCGTCCTCAAAGCAGCGCACTACATGTACGATAGCATCTACTTCACGGATATTGGCAAGGAACTGGTTCCCAAGTCCCTCTCCTTTTGAAGCTCCCTTTACAAGTCCTGCAATATCAACAAATTCAATTGCTGCCGGGATGACTTTCTTCGTATGATACATCTCTGCCAGTACATCTAAACGTTTGTCTGGAACTGTTACTACACCGACATTCGGATCAATTGTACAGAACGGATAGTTT
>CAUCYJ010000011.1:0-28159 GCA_958446945.1 uncultured Lachnospiraceae bacterium
TCTTGCTGTGCCTAATTCATAAAATCAATGTGTCCAGGATTCTGGGTACATATCAGAAACTTACTTTGTTTTCAGACCATTCTTTCTTATGAAATGCCTTTATATTTTCTTCTATTTCGATTTCGATGTTTTCTCCACTGGCTTGCAGTTATCTGCTATCCACTTCTTAACTGTACTCAGATTGATATCCTTCAGAAGTGCATCCTCTCCAATAGACTCTTTCATAGCATCAACTGACTCAAATCCAAATTTTTCTTTGTATTCTTTCATCACTTTATCCAGTTCTTTTTCACTTAATTCCAATTTTTCTTTTTTCATGATCAGATCTACTGCCAGTGACTGTTTTACTGTCTGTTTTGCAACTTTTTCCGCCTCAGACTCAAAAGTTTCTTCTGTCATTCCGTTCATTGTCTGAGAAAGAAAATCAACAAATTCCAAACCATTCATCTCTGCAAGCTGTTTGTATTGGGCAATTAATGCTTCTTTTTGTTCCTGCACCTGTTTTTCCGGATATTTCTTTACTTCTGTATTATCTAATACAACCTGCCATGCATTGTTCTCCAAAGAAGTTTTTGCAGCTTCTTCATTTTTTTCTTTCAACTCTTTTTTAATGCTCTTTTTAAATTCTTCTACCGTCTTAGCATCTTCTGAGACATCCTGTACAAACTGATCATTCAGTTCCGGAAGCGTATATGTTGTAATAGAATTGATTGTAATGGCAAATACCGCAGGCTTTCCGGCAAGCTCCGGTGTATAGCTCTCCGGAAATGTCAGGTTAAGCTCAAAACTTTCTCCGACACTGTGTCCGATCAGTCCATCTTCAAATCCCGGAATCATGCGCCCGCTTCCTATCTCTACATCCAATGTACCGGAATCAAACTCTTCTCCTTCACTTGTTCCTGTATAATTGATCGACACCGTATCTCCACTCTGAGCCGGACGGTCTGCCGCATCATTTACAATTCTGTTGGCATACAGTACAGATTGAATCTCTGCATCCACACTTTCTTCCGTTACTTCAGCAACCTCTGTTTTCTCCGCTTCAACACCTTTATACTGTGAAATCTTAATATTGTCATTTGATAATTCTTTTGAACCGCTTAATTTGCTGCAGCCTGCCAAAGATGAAATCACCATAGCGCCGGCAAGAACTGCTATCAACTTTTTCTTCATATCCATACCTCAATCTTCTTAATAATTCTGTCTGCTGCACGCTTTCTTATAAACATACTTTATCTCAGACACTCTTTCATTTATAACACATTTCGTTCACAAATAAAAGGGATTTATCCTTTTTTCACAGAAGATTCATTTTCGCTTGCACTTCCCAAGTAACAATGATACAATACAATCGTTATACATAAGTATATACAGAATCAGAATTTAAAAATGAGGAGGGATACTTTTGTCTTTATTTGCTAAAATCATGCTGATTATCCTGATCGTTATGATTGTTGTTTTAGCTGTCTTATATTTTCTCGGAAAGAAAGCTGAGAAGAAGCAGGCAGAACAGCAGGAAAAGCTAGATGCCATCAAGCAGAACGTCACGATGCTGATCATTGATAAGAAACATATGAAGCTCAAAGAAGCAGGATTTCCTGCTGCTGTAGTGGAGAATACTCCAAAGTATCTCCGCCGCTCCAAAGTACCGGTCGTAAAGGCCAAGATCGGACCTAGAATCATGACTATGATGTGTGATGAAAAGATCTTCGAGAACATTCCGGTAAAGAAAGAAGTAAAAGCTGTTATCAGCGGCATTTATATTACTTCTGTTAAGGGGCTTCGCGGACCACTGGAAGCACCGCCGAAGAAAAAGAAATTTTTCGACCGTTTCAAAAAAAATAACAAATAAACTTTCAAACTGTGTTTACAGTATGTATAAAAAGAGACAGAAACTTTCGGGTAATCATTACTCCCGCAATAGCTTCTGTCTCTTTTCTTCTTCCATTTCCAGATTAGTGCTTCTATTCCTGAAATATGTCGGTGCTTATTTCCAGTCTGTCTCTGTTACCGGAAATTCTTTCACCTCTTTTGATTGTACCGTAATTCGGATCTCACAATCTGCAATCGGATCATGATTCACATCCAATCCATATTCAATCAAAATCCTGATAAAATTCTCTGTCTCTTCCACCTGAACTTCTGTTGTATGAATTCCTACAAGCATCTTTCCATAAGGCGTATCATAATAAGTCATGCTGTCTTTCCCTTTGCAGAACAACATATGGGTATTGACATTACCGCTCTTCAGGATTTCAATCGTATTTGCATCAGTTACTTTAATCTTATTCTTTGTAACTCCCGGAAAGCCTTCTGTAACTTCCTCGTAAATGAGGTAATGTTTCCCGTTTTTGTAGAAATAGCTAGCAGGAGTAACGACTTCAATTGGTTCATCCTCTGTATCCTCTCTTGGAACAACGTCTGTCTGCAGTCCGGAAATAGTCACTAATACATCTCTTGTCATAAAATTCCTCTCTCCTAATATTCTTCAATATTAATCTGCTTTGTTGTATCGATCTCACACGGCCAGATTGTTGCTGCAAACTGACGGAATTTTTCTGCTGCGTCACTTACATAAAAATCATATTCTGCACGTGCACCTTCTGAAACATCCTTTGCAATCTGTTTCTCTTCTAAAAGCTGTTTCAGATTCATTGCGGTCTCATAAGCCGGATTCACAATATTAACTTCTTCTCCCATATAAGCACAGATTCCGGAACGGAGTAAAGGATAATGAGTACAGCCAAGAATCAACGTATCAATATCTGATTCTTTCATTGATTTCAGATAGTATTCAATAATTTCTTCTGTAACATGATGCTTTGCAAACCCTTCTTCTACGAGCGGAACAAACAGCGGACAGGCTTTCCCGGTTACCTCAACATCCGGTTCCATCTCCTTCATCACTTTCGTATACATCTCACTTCGAATCGTTGCCTCTGTACCGATTACTCCAATCTTCTTTGTTTGTGTTGTCTGAAGCGCAGACTTAGCTCCCGGCACAATAACTCCTAATACCGGAATATCCGTTTCATTCCGCACAATATCAAGTGCCAGCGCACTTGCTGTATTACATGCAATTACAATCGCCTTTACATCTTTCGTCTGAAGAAATCGAACAATTTGTCTGGAATAGCGGATAATATTATCCTTTGATTTGCTTCCATACGGTACTCTTGCCGTATCGCCAAAATATACAATATCCTCCTTTGGGAGCTGCCGCATGATTTCTCTTGCTACAGTCAGACCTCCAACCCCGGAATCAAAAACTCCGATAGGCGCATATTTTCTGTCATCTATATTCACAATCTAACTCTCCTTTTCAAGTCTACCTATTTTATTGTACTCACTCCTCAAGAACTTTTCAAGAGAAAAAAACAGACAGAAAAATTCCTGTGAACATGTCACAGTTCTTTTCTGCCTGCATTTTCTAGTTGCAATAACTAATTTCCCAGCGCTTTCTCAAACAGCTCAATCTCTTATAATGCAAGAGCTTTCGCAACCTGATACTGATATTCCGGAATCTCTTTGCTCATCTGAAGAGCTTCATTGATGTCAAAATCCACATATTCTCCATGGCGATATCCTACTACACGATTTGTCTTGCCTTCCAAAAGCAGATCAACCGCCTTACTTCCCATAACAGATGCATATACACGGTCTTTACATGTCGGACTTCCGCCACGCTGCATATGTCCAAGAACCGTTGCTCTCGTTTCCATACCGGTCGCCTCTTCAATACGTTTTGCCATATTGATTGTATCACCGATTCCTTCTGCATTAATGATGATATAATGTTTCTTACCACGTTCACGACTCGCAATGATATCTTTGATAATCTTTTCCTCATCATAATCGTGTTCTTCCGGCATGATAATACGTTCTGCACCATTAGCAATTCCGCACCACAATGCAAGCCATCCTGCATCACGTCCCATAACTTCAATCACACTGCATCTCTCATGTGATGTAGAAGTATCGCGCACTTTATCAATTGCTTCCATAGCTGTGTTTACTGCTGTATCAAATCCAATTGTATACTCTGTACATGCAATATCCAAGTCAATCGTTCCTGGAATTCCAATCGTATTTACTCCTAAATATGCAAGTTTTTGTGCTCCTGCAAATGAGCCGTCTCCGCCAATTACTACAAGTCCGTCAATTCCGTATTTCTTACAGATTCCTGCTGCTTTTCTTTGACCTTCTTCTGTTTTCATCTCCGGACAGCGCGCAGTCATCAGCATTGTTCCACCTCTATGGATAGTATCTGACACATCCCTGGCTGACAATTCAATGATTTCTTCATTTAAAAGTCCTGCGTAGCCTCTTCTGATTCCAACAACATTCAGTCCTTTTCCAAGTGCCGTTCTTACAACTGCACGAATAGCAGCGTTCATTCCAGGTGCATCTCCACCGCTTGTTAAAACTCCAATTGTTCTCAATTTGCGTGTCATAGTTTTCCCTCCATTGTGATATCAACAATATCTATCTTTTTTATCTTTCGACATTATCTTACATTTCCACTAGATTGTACATGATTTAGTACATCTTTTCAATAGGTTTTTCTACAACTTTTACACAGTTTTCCCCATAATAATTTGACAATATGCTTAAAAGTCCATCATTTACCTTGATATTTCTATTTGCCGAAAGACGTTTGATCGCTTTTTCCGCCCGACAATAAATGACAACGCTATCTTTTCCCTCAGATTCTTTTAACAGATTATACAGTTCGCTTTCCCGCCTCAAAAAAGTCTGCTTATCTTCAAATTGAATCCAAAGTTCACATCGAGTCTCCTCAAACGGCACAATTGACTCACAGATCAACTTGCTCGGACGATCATCTTCTTCTACAACCCGTCCCTGCACAAATACTTTTGCATCTTCATTCAGATATTCCCGATTCTTTTCATAATCTCTTGGAAATACCACCACCTCTACCGTACCGAGAAGATCTTCAATCGTCAAAAATGCCATTGTCTGGTTCTTCTTTGTATATTTGATCGTTTTCCCAACGATCATTCCTCCAATAATCTCTTTGGCTCCATCAGATACTTTCGTTCGTCCTGTCTCTTCGTCCATCTGGAAATCAAGCGTCGTCGCTGAAATACTCTTTCGCCACTTTTCTTCATATTCTTCCAATGGATGTCCTGTCAGATACACACCGAGTACTTCTTTTTCAAAGGCCAGCTTTGTCTCCTTTTGGTATTCTCCGACTGGTGGAAGGGCAATATCAAATTCCTTCTTCTGCTCTTCGCTTACAATATCAAATAACGACAACTGTCCTGTCATAGAATACTTCCGTTCCTGATTTACCTGCTCAAGGATTTGGAGATAAATAACCATATATTGTTTTCTCGTCCCTCCAAGGCTGTCAAGCGCTCCTGATTTGATGAGATTTTCAATTGTCCTCTTATTGATATCCTGTCCGCTCATTCGCTCAATGAAATCTTTCAGATTTTTAAACCTGCCTCTGGATTCCCGCTCACGGATAATTGATTCAATGACCGGACGTCCAATGCTCTTGATTGCTCTCAGACCATAACGGATATTTCCTCCGTCTGCTGAGAAGCTTCCCTCTCCCACATTAATATCCGGAGGCAGAATTTCTATTCCCATTTGCCGACTTGCGTAAATATACTCTGTAACTTTTCCCGGATTATCAATCACAGAAGTCATTAAAGCTGCCATAAACTCTACCGGATAATAGTATTTCAAGTAAGCTGTCTGATAGGAGACAACAGCATAAGCTGCTGCATGGGACTTATTAAATGCATATTTGGCAAAATCAATCATTTCATCATAAATCTTATTAGCAGTCTTCTCATCAATTCCATTTGCAATACATCCAGGAACGCCTTCTTCTTGATTTCCATAGACAAAATTCTGCCGTTCCTTCTCCATAACATCGCCTTTTTTCTTGGACATTGCTCTTCTTAACAAATCGCTTCGTCCCAGCGTATAACCTGCCAAATCCCGTACAATCTGCATTACCTGTTCCTGGTAAACAATACATCCGTAAGTGGGCGCCAGAATCGGTTCTAACTGTGGACAGTCATATGTTACAGATGCAAAATCATTTTTCCCTTTGATATACTGCGGAATAAAGTCCATCGGTCCCGGACGATATAAGGAAATACCCGCAATGATATCTTCCAGATTATTGGGCTTTAACTCTTTCATAAAGTTCTTCATACCACCGCTTTCCAACTGGAAGACTCCCTCTGTCTTTCCCTGCCCAATCATTCCGAGTACATTCGGATCATTATAATCAATCTGATCCATATCCTGTTTCTTCCCACTGCTTTTCTCAGCAAGAAGCACTGCATTCTGGATGACTGTAAGTGTTCGCAGACCAAGAAAATCCATTTTCAAAAGCCCCAGCTGCTCAAGCGTTGTCATTGTAAACTGAGCCACAACAGAACCGTCTGCTCCAAGTGATAGCGGAACATACTCATCCACTGATTTCTGACTGATTACAACGCCTGCCGCATGCATAGAAGTATGTCTTGGAAGTCCTTCCAGTCTTCTTGACATATCGATCAGTTCTTTGACTTGTGGATTTTCTTCATAGGCCTTTTTCATTTCCGGATTATTCAATGCCTTATCAAGTGTAATATTTAGTTCTTTTGGCACAAGTTTAGCAATAGAATCTACAAAAGCATACGGAAGATCCATAACTCTTCCAACATCCCGAATGACTCCCCTCGCTGCCATCGTACCGAAAGTAACAATCTGTACAACCCGATCTGCACCGTATTTTTCTACAACATAGTCAATGACTTCCTGACGACGTTCAAAGCAGAAATCCACGTCAATATCCGGCATAGACACTCGCTCCGGATTCAGAAAGCGCTCAAAGAGTAACTGATACCGAATCGGATCTATCGTAGTAATTCCAAGACAATAGGACACGATGCTTCCTGCTGCCGAACCACGTCCCGGACCAACTTTAATCCCGTGGTCTTTGGCATATTTAATAAAATCCCATACAATCAGAAAATAATCCACATACCCCATTGTTCGGATAACCTCTAACTCATAGTTGAGCCGGTCCCGTAGTTCCTGACCAGGATCTTTATAAAGCCGCTTTAATCCCTCAAAGCATAGTTTATTCAGATATTCCCATGACGTATACCCTTCCGGCACATCATATTTCGGGAGCTTCGTTACGCCGAACTCAATCGTCACTTCACATCGATCTGCAATTTTTTGCGTATTCTCTAATGCCTGAAGCGCATATGGGAAGAGCGCTTTCATTTCTTCCGGAGATTTTACATAGTACTGTCCTCCTTCGTAACGCATCCGATCTTCATCTGCCAGTTTTTTCCCTGTCTGAATGCAAAGAAGGATATCATGAGCCTTCTCATCTTCCGCATAAGTATAGTGAACATCATTTGTAGCTACAAGAGGGATTCCGGTCTCTTCTGACAGGCGAAGCTGTCTCTGGTTTACCGTTGCCTGTTCTGAAAGGCCATGATCCTGCAGTTCTAAGAAAAAATTTCCTTTACCGAAAATCTCTTCATACTGAAGCGCTGCCTTTTTGGCTTCCTGATACATACCGCGCAGCAGATTTTTCTGTACTTCTCCTGCCAGACAGGCACTAAGCGCAATAATTCCCTCATGGTATTCTCTCAAAACTTCCAGATCCACACGCGGTTTATAATAATATCCCTCTACAAATCCTTTCGATACAATCTTCATAAGATTTTGATAGCCTGTATTATTTTCTGCCAGAAGCACAAGATGATAATATCGGTCTTCTCCGCTTCCTCCAGCCTCTTTCTCAAAGCGTGACCCCGGCGCCACATAAACTTCACATCCGAGAATCGGCTTAATCCCCTGGGCTTTTGCCTCTCGATAGAAATCAATTACTCCGAACATGACACCGTGGTCTGTAATTGCCGCACTGTTCATGCCAAGCTCTTTGACTCTGGAAACATATTCTTTTATTTTATTGGAACCGTCCAGCAGACTGTACTCTGTGTGGACATGTAAATGTGCAAAATTCATCTCAACCTCTTATTTCATCGTAATCTTCTGTTCTCCGATTTCTATTTTTCCGGCTTTCAGAAGTCGTCCCACCGCTCTCTTAAAAGCTGCTTTGCTCATTCCAAATTCTCTTTTGATCATCTCTGGATCTGCCTTATCTGTAAATGGAATCATACCGTTTTGAGATTTCATTTTTTCATAAATCATCTCAGCATCCGCATCCATCTGAACAAACGCCTTTTCGCGCAGACTCAAATCTAGTTTACCGTCTTCTTTGACTGATGTAACACGAGCATGAACAATTGTTCCTACCGGTATTTCACGGAATAATTCTCGTCGTGGAATCAGAGCTGAGAATTGATTATCTACTGCAACAAATGCGCCAAACTGCTGACTTGTCTCATATACGATTCCTGTCACCATATCATCTTTCTTATATTCGGAATCTTTTCGGAGCAATTCATATACCCGCATCGTTGCACATAATCTCTGGCTCTTGTCTACATACAATGTCACAAGACATTTATCACCTTTTTTAACACGGCTTGTCTGCTCCTTGAATGGAAGAAAAAGATCTTTTTCCAGTCCCCATTTCAAAAACGCTCCGTATTTACCAGTTTCTGCCACCTCTAGAACCGCCAGTTCTCCCAGTGTAAGCAATGGAGTATTGGTTGTCGCAATCAGTCGATCCTGAGAGTCTTTATAAAGAAAAACTTCCACCGGATCTCCCGGTTCTGCTCCTTCCGGTACCTGTTTCTTAGGCAAAAGCACTTTTTCTTTCTCTGTCCCGAGATAGACACCAAATTCCACCTGTTTTACAATTGTCAATACTTGTTTTTTCCCTAATGTTAATTCCATCTTTTGTCTCCTTTTATCCGATTATTTCTGAAACTCCACAATTGCAAACAACTTTTTTTCATTGTCGCAAAGTCTGATCAGAATTCTGTCCTCTTCTTCTATAATCCACGGCACAATGACATCTCCAAGCACCGCAGAACGCCTGTATTCTACTCTAATTTGATGAAATGTCGTATCCTGCGGAAGTACGTCCAATGCGATTCGGATATAAATACAGTTGTTCATATGTTCATTTGTATCAATATCACTTCCTGCAACCACGATTTCCTTCCGACAGCTTCCATACGCTTCCGGAAGCTGAATCTTTCTTGGAGCATACTCCATTTCCAGAGGCGCTTCTGCTCCGTAAGGTGCAATGTCTTCTTCTGCCGGACGTGCCGGTCTTCCTTTACTAAGATCCATAAATACCCATACGGAATTGGCATACGCTAACCGTTTCCCACTCTCATCACACATTAAAAAATTTCTTGTTCCATATATCCCTTCAAAACCGCTGGCCCATGTCCCGGTTCGGATCTTTGTTCCCAAATTCGGGTATTCTTCCACAACAATCTGCCAGGCATTCAGTACCCAGGCTTTCTTATGCGTCTCCAGATATTCTACGCCCAATCCAATATCTTCCGACTGAAATGCACTGCAATCCTGAAAATAATTCACAATTGCAGGCAATGTTGCTTTTCCTTTGTGATCCGTCTCACTCAGACGGATTCTTCCATCTATTGTATACATATTTCCTCCGCTATCATATCATTTTCCAAAAAAGAACCATTTCATCTTAAACTCTGTATAGGCACTTACCATTTCATATTCCTCTTCCGTCAATACATTCTGCAGTTCTATTTTCCCCTCTTTTGGTACAACTGCATTCACAGCGTCTACAAAACAAAGATTTGGATAAAGTACACACCACCAGTTCCTTCCGGAAGCACTGCCAATCAGAATTTCCAACGCTTCATACGTTCCTGCCGGAAACGTAATATCTCCATACGTTTTATCCGGAAATTTACACGGACCGATTTTAATTTGAACTGAATAGTCATAGCCTTCCGACCGAATCACCCGCTTTGCTTCCCGAATCAGCTCTTTCTGATGTTTTCTTGCCCAATCTTTTGTTTCTTTTGCACTATCCGAATCCGGCAGTGCCCTCTTCATATATGTAATCACTGCATCCTTTACTTTCAGTTTCAATGTTTGATCTTCTTCACTGTCACTGTTAGCACGCACATGAAATCGAAATACTTCCTGTGCCAATTCCTCCTGCAGCCCGGCTATTTTCTCCGCTGCCCTGCATTCTCTTTTCTCGATGATTCCTGCTGTCAAAAATACTGCCACAATAACTGACACGATAAAACAGATTCTATTTTTCTTTCTCATACCGATCTTTCACTCCTTCCTCTCTGTCAGGAGTATATCCGTCTTTTGGCAGTCTATTCACATGCTTTATTCTTTTCGGATTAAATCTGCGACAGCCCGTACTTGATTATCAATATGACGATTTGTAATTTCTGTTGCCTTTTCTTTATTATGAGATTCAATCATATGAATCAGCTCTTCATGTTCATTTAACAATCCTTCGTGACATTCCTTCCGTTTCAGATACTCTACCCGGTAACGGTACATTTGCTCCCGCAGATTATTTAGAAGCTGGATCAAACGTTGATTATCTGTCGCAAAATAAATCACATCATGAAATCTTACATCTGCCTCTGCTATTTGTGTAATATCATTATGATCCAGACTCTCCTCAAATTCCGCGGCACATTTTTTCAATTCTGCAATTTCTTCTTCGGTAATCTTATCGCAGGCCAGCTGCACCGCCAGTTCCTCTAATGCTTTTCTTACCTCCAGGACATCTCTCAAATTCTTTTCTGTAATTTCTGCTACCTCTGCTCCTTTTCGCGGTATCATCAGTACAAGTCCTTCCAGTTCCAGTTTGCGAATTGCCTCACGGATCGGTGTTCTGCTCACTCCAAGTTTATTTGCCAGCTGAATCTCCATCAAACGTTCTCCCGGCTTAAGCTCTCCTCTCAGAATTGCCTGGCGCAGCGTATTAAACACAACATCTCTGAGGGGAAGATATTCATTCATTGTCACATTAAATTTAGCATCCATTCTCTTATATGTTCCTCCTTGCTCCGTGTATATTTGTCAGATATACCTGTTTTGTCACTGTATGTTCCCGGATCATCTGCATTGCTTTTGATGCCTTTTTGCGGTCATCAAACAGTCCGAATACGGTTGGACCACTTCCACTCATCATCGCATTCAGTGCCCCTGCTTCCTTCATAAGCAACTTTATCTGATCAATAATCGGATATTCCTCTACCGTTACCTGTTCCAGTACGTTCCCCATCTTAGACGCAATTCTATGTAAGTCTCCCTCTTTCAGCGCTTCCATCATTCCATCCACATCCGGATGCTCCACAATCTCCTTTGCATCCAATTTCTCATACACCATTTTCGTCGATACACTGATTGGCGGTTTTGCAATAAGTACGTAACATTTCGGAAGCGCCGGAAGTCTTGTCAACTCTTCTCCAATTCCTTCTGCCAGAACAGTTCCTCTCATAATGCAGTACGGAACATCTGCTCCCAGTTTTACCCCCCGCTCCATCAGTTCTTCTATATTTAGCCCCAAGCCATACATCCGGTTCATTCCAAACAATACTGCAGCAGCATTAGAGCTTCCTCCGGCCAATCCTGCTGCCACCGGAATATATTTCTGAAGCGAAATACTGATTCCACCCGGAAGCCGGAACTCATCCATTAGAAGCTTTGCTGCCTTATATGCAATATTATTTTCATCAACCGGAAGGAAATACAGATTTGTTGAAATCCGGATTCCCGGCTCTTTTGTCTTTTCCAAAAGCACATTATCATACAAGTAAATGCTCTGCATAATCATTCTCACGTCGTGATATCCGTTTTCCCGCCGTCCAAGTACATCAAGCGCAAGATTGATTTTTGCCAATGCCCTTAACTTTAGCTTATCCATGTTGTATATTCCCTCCTTTTCTTTCGCATATATCATGTATTAGCTGTATCTTGTATACATTATACTATTCTAAAGTATACTAGTACTTTCTTTAAAAATCAATATTTTCTCTCCTTCTTTTACTTCTTCTGTCTGCAAATGATTCACTTCCCGGATTCCCTCTACTGTTGTATTGTAACGTTTCGCAAGCGCCCACAATGTATCGCCCGTTTTTACTGTATACCCAACAATTCCCGGCCGTTTTTCTAACTCTTTTTTATCAATGTCACTGACTTCTATTGATTCTATTGTATCCATCTCGAATGTTCTTTTCAAAAAGCTCTGAAAAGAAAGTACCGCCTTTACTTCTACCTGATTTCCACCAAGCAGATTAACAAAAAGCTGTTCAATGCCTGTCGTAATATCGTATTTCATGTCCGCTACTGTTTCATTGCTTTCAATCAAATGAGAAAATGGAATCATCCCCTGCCATACGTCAAACGGTACTTCATCACTGGCTTTCACATACAGAAAACAGATATGAATCACACCTTCCACACGAATACCATCGGATTCCACACGATAACTCTCCGGCTGAAGTACTCCTTTACTGTGACAGATCTGCAAAATATCATTTTGCAGTTCCGGAAGTGATAACTGCTCTGTCAGCTTACATTTAGAATGATTCTGCATAACCATACTCTCATAACAGCATTTTCGAAAAGAAGGTCTCAGTTCCTGCTGCAGAGAATATACATCTTCGAGAAAAGTTACTTCCTCTTCCTCATATACCGCAATTTTTAAATCAATTGTTCCTTCAATTCCTAAAATCCTCGGCTCCCCATCTTCATCCATACGAAGATCTATATTTATATCCCCGAGATTTTTCATAACATGATGATACATTCCGCTTTCTGCTTTACTTACTTCAATGCGCCCCTCATAAGGAACTGTCTGTTCCAGCCAGTCCAGTTTTCCTTCTGCTGACTCATAGAAAACAAAGACAAGAAGTTCTCCCTGAAGTATTAATGCTCCCTCTTCCAGTTTTGTTTCCAGTTTTCTCTCCGTTATGTCTGACCAGAGGATTGTTCCGACATTTTCCTTTGTTCCCGGAAGACGTATTTCTTCTTTCAGCCGATAAGTATCTTTTTTACTTGCCCGCAGCTCCAAAAGATTCTCTTTCCGAAACTTCTTGCAGATGCTCTCCTCACTATCCACGTCAGTAGCTGCTTCTTCATCCCGAAGTCCCTCCGGCGCTGCTGCCAGATCTACAACCGCCTTGATACTAAGCTTTCTGGAATGTACAATGGATGCCGAAAATTCTACTTTCATGTCCGTCAGCTGATAACGCCCTTCTTCCTGTTCTTCTATGTAGATCATTTCCTCAAACGGAAGTTTCCCTTCTAGTGAAGCCAGCCTTTTTTCCCCCTCTTCTGTCACATACAAAATGGAAAATATAAGCCTGCCGGATATCTTCAGATAATTTTCCATATGCCGCAGCTCTTCCACCCGAAGCTTTCCTTCACTCAAAACAATCCGCCCTACATCATTTTTTGCATCCGGCACATTGTAATCTTCATCAAGAAAAAATTGAGCTGTGACCTTCTTTCCCGCATCATTAAAATGAATCATTTTTTTTATTAATTCCATTGCTTCTTCCTCCTCTACTTGAATACAATATATTTATCGGTCTGTTCCAGTTTTATGACAATATATGGATATGTTTTTCTTTTCTCTGTCTTTTCTCCTTTCTTTGGACCGAGCAGATTTGTATGGATCCAAACCGCATCTTTGCTTTCATAAACCTCATCCACAATAATGCTATAACCGCTCATTTCCTGATCTCCATACCCCTTTGCTGCATAAATCATCCCCTGATCTTCATATGTCATTTGAAAAGGCTCTTTCTTCACATTTTCCAGTTCTTTTAGAAATGTTTCCGGAATCTCATGTTCTTCAAGAATTACATAATCCAGATCTTTTTCTCTTTCCTCATGGAGCTTCTGGAACTGACATCCTGATATCAAAACAAAAAAGCCTGTCAGCAGCAAGCTCAGCATCACCCGTTTCATATCCCCTCCGGCTTTCATTCTTTTTTTACATCATACACAGGAAGGTTGTGAAAAATACCAAAATCGAGTATAATAAACTTCAAATCATTTCAAAAAAGGAGAGGGCACTTATGAATTTTGAAACTGCCCAGACGACATATGGTCCTTCAGACCGTTTGTCCGGGATTTTACTGCACCCCACTTCTCTTCCATCTCCATACGGTATCGGAGATCTCGGAGACGGTGCTTATGAATTTATCGATTTTCTAAATAAAGCAGGTCAACATCTCTGGCAGGTACTTCCACTTAACCCGACCGGATTCGGAGATTCCCCCTATCAGAGTTTCTCTGCATTTGCCGGTCAACCCCTTCTGATCAGTCCTGACGATCTTCAAAAACTTGATCTCATCAGCGCTGAAGACTTAAAAGACCTGCCGAACACAGATCCTAAAACTGTTGATTACGGGGCTGTCATTCCGTGGAAAAATGAGCTTCTCCGGAAAGCTTACGAAAAGTTCTGCCACACAGCTGACAAGATGCTTCTGGAAGAGTACGACTCTTTCTGTCGTGAAAATTCATTCTGGCTTTCCGACTATACACTTTACATGGCATGTAAATCTGCCAATGACGGACGTTCCTGGTTGGAATGGGAGACTCCGTATCGGAACCCTTCCCCGGCAGAAAAAGCAGAATTAATTCTGTCTCTGAAACATGAGATTAATTATTACAAATTTATTCAGTTCATCTTCTTCCGGCAGTGGTATGCCTTAAAAACATATGCCAATGACAAAGATGTAAAGATTATCGGCGATATCCCTATCTTCGTTTCTTTGGACAGTGCAGATGTATGGAGCCACCAGGAACTCTTTCTTCTTGATGCAGAAGGTTATCCGACTGTTGTTGCAGGTGTTCCGCCGGATTATTTTTCCGAAACCGGACAGCTTTGGGGCAATCCTCTCTATGACTGGAAGGCCCATAAGAAAACCGGGTACGCCTGGTGGATTGCGCGGATTCGTAATCAGCTCGATCTTGTTGACTATTTGCGGATTGATCATTTCCGTGGATTTGAAGCTTTCTGGGCAGTTCCTGCCGATGCCAAATCTGCTGCTCTTGGAACATGGAAACGCGGTCCAAAGGAATCTCTTTTTCTTGCAATCCAAAAAGCTCTTGGAGACCATCTGCCAATCATCGCAGAAGATCTTGGGATCATCACGCCGGAAGTCGAAAGACTTCGGGATACGTTTGGATTCCCAGGTATGAAAGTTTTGCAGTTTGCCTTTGAATCAGAAGAAGAAAGCGCATATCTTCCTCACCAATTCACAACCACTAACTGTGTTTGTTATACCGGCACACACGATAATGATACTTCTATGGGCTGGTATACGAATGCTTCTTCAAAAGCTCAGGATAAAGTACGCCGCTATATGAATACGGACGGTAATTCTGTTCATTTTGACTTTATCCGCACCTGTCTTGGCAGTATCGCAGCCTATGCCATCTTCCCAATGCAGGATGTACTCGGCGTTAACTCAGACGGACGTATGAATGTACCGGGCAAAGCATCAGGAAACTGGAGTTGGCGCTTTTGCCGCGAAGCACTGAATGATTCGCTCGCGGAATATTTAAAATCTCTCTCCCATTTATATGGAAGATATTAGAAAGGACCGAATATTATGATTCGCTTTATCGTTGTCTTTATTTTTTTAGTCAGCTTTTTAATCTTGTCTATTCCTGTCATGCTTGTGGAATGGATCATAGGTAAATTTCGCCCAAATACACGGGACTACTCCAGTCTGCGTATTGTACAGTGGGGCTTTAAATGTATTCTTAAAATTACCGGAGTAAAGATTACTGTCATCGGAGAAGAACGTGTTCCAGATGAACCGGTGCTTTTTATTGGTAATCACAGAAGTTTTTTCGATATTCTTCTCACATATTCCCGGTGTAAACGACTGACAGGCTACGTGGCAAAAAAAGAAATGGAGAAAATCCCGCTTCTTTCCACATGGATGCGTCTGCTCTACTGCCTCTTCCTCGACCGAGAAAACATCAAAGAAGGATTAAAGACCATTCTACAGGGCATTGACTATGTGAAAAAGGGAATTTCTATCTGCATTTTCCCAGAAGGAACGCGGAACAAAGGAGAAGAACTCTCACTTCTTCCATTCAAAGACGGCTCATTAAAAATTGCTGAAAAAACAGGCTGTGCCATTGTACCGATTTCTATGAATAACACAGCTGAGATCTTCGAGAATCATCTCCCGCTGATCAAAAAAACACATGTGGTTATCGAATATGGCGAACCGATCTATCCGAATTCTCTTGACAAAGAGACTCGTAAACATCTGGGACGTTACTGTCAGAATATCATCGATGAAACCATACACAAAAATGCAGCATTGCTGTAGGAGGACAATTAATATGGATTCAAGAAATTTAACATTACTTACAGATTTATATGAATTAACAATGATGCAGGGATATTTTGAACGTGGAGACAATGAAGTAGTCGTTTTTGATATCTTTTTCCGTGCTAATCCATGTGGCTCCGGTTACTCCGTTGCCGCCGGACTTCAGCAGGCTATCGACTATGTGAAGAACCTGAATTTTTCTTATGATGATGTAGATTATTTAAGAAGCCTTCATATGTTCAGTGAAGAATTTCTCCACTATCTGAGCGGATATCATTTCAGCGGAAGCATCTATGCCATTCCGGAAGGAACTGTTGTCTTTCCACGGGAACCTCTTGTAAAAGTAATCGCACCGATGATGGAAGCGCAGCTTGTAGAAACTGCTCTTTTGAATATCATCAACCATCAGTCACTGATCGCAACAAAAGCTTCCAGAGTAGTTCATGCTGCTCAGAATGATACCATTATGGAGTTTGGCCTGCGACGGGCTCAAGGACCGGATGCCGGACTCTACGGCGCCAGAGCGGCAATGATCGGCGGCTGTGCCGGAACTTCTAACGTACTGGCCGGCAAAGAATTTAATGTCCCGGTTATGGGAACTCATGCCCATAGCTGGATTATGAGTTTTCCGGATGAATACACCGCATTTAAGACATATGCAAGACTCTATCCTTCTTTCTGCTGTCTTCTCGTTGACACCTACGACACATTGAAATCCGGTGTTCCAAATGCCATCCGGGTATTCCGTGAAATGAAAGAAGAGGGAATTGAACTAGAAAAATACGGTATTCGTCTTGACAGCGGTGACCTTGCTTATCTTTCCAAAAAGGCCCGCAAGATGTTGGATGAAGCCGGTTTCCCGGATGCATTTATTTCTGCCTCTAATGATCTGGATGAATACCTGATCCACGATCTTAAGATGCAGGGTGCAGCCATTAATTCCTGGGGAGTCGGTACAAACCTAATTACTTCCAAAGACTGTCCTGCTTTCGGAGGTGTTTACAAATTGGCTGCCATTCAAAACGAAAAAGGAGAATTTCTCCCGAAAATTAAACTTTCTGAAAATTCAGAAAAGATTACAAATCCCGGAAATAAAACTATCTATCGAATCTACGAGAAAGGAAGCGGAAAGATTAAAGCTGACCTGATTTGCTTTGCCGATGAAATTCTGGATCCGGAAAAGGAACTTCTTCTTTTTGATCCAATTGAAACATGGAAGAAAACACGCTTAAAGGGTGGTTCCTACACTATTCGGGAATTGATGTGCCCGATATTTTTAAACGGAGCTTGTGTTTATCCTGAGAAGTCTGTTACTGAAATTGCTGACTACTGCCGTCAGGAAAAAGAAACACTCTGGGATGAAACGATGCGTCTCTTTAATCCGCATCCAGTTTATGTTGACCTTTCCCAAAAACTCTATGATGTGAAGAAATCACTGCTTGACCAAATGAGCATGGATGATTAAAATAGGATAGACTATTGTTAAACTAAGAAAAGAGGATAATATATATGAAAATAGTTGTATTAGCGGGTGGACTCAGCACAGAGCGTGATGTTTCTCTTACATCCGGTGCCGGTATCTGCCGTACTTTACTTGAAAATGGCCATCAGGCTGTCCTGATGGATGCATTTATGGGAATTCCATATGATGCCGACAAATTAGAGGATCTTTTCTCCCTTCCGGATGCCGGACTTTCTATTGCATCCGGAATCAGCGCAGATGAACCGGATCTGGCTGCCATCCGAGCTTCCCGCGCGGATCAGTCCCCATGTCTGCTTGGCCCAAATGTAATTGCCCTTTGCCAGATGGCAGACATTGTATTTATGGGACTTCACGGCGATATTGGCGAAAACGGAAAACTCCAGGCTACTTTCGATGTACTGGGAATCAAATATACCGGTCCGAACTCTCTCGGCAGCGCTCTGGCAATGGACAAAGGGCTGACAAAACAAATTTTCCGCACAGAAGGCGTACCGACGCCAAAGGGAACATGGCTTTACAAATCCTGCCAGGACACTTCGCTTACTGCTCTTGGTCTTTCACTCCCAGTCGTTGTAAAACCATGCTCCGGCGGTTCCAGCGTTGGTGTATATATCGTACACACCGAAGAAGAATATAACCAGGCTATCGAAGCTTCTTTCCGCTATGAAGATGAACTGATTATTGAGGAATATATCAAAGGGCGGGAATTTGCTGTCGGAATTATTGAAGGAAAAGCGCTTCCTGTTATTGAAATCATTCCAAACAGCGGTTTCTTTGATTATAAAAACAAGTATCAGGATGGATGCACTCAGGAAATCTGTCCGGCACAGATTCCGGAAGACATTGCACATAAGATGCAGTGTGCAGCTGAGAAAGCATTTGCGGCATTAAAACTGGATGTCTATTCAAGAGCAGATTTCCTTCTGACAGAAAACGGAGATATCTACTGCCTGGAAGTCAACAGTCTTCCTGGTATGACTCCTGCAAGTCTTCTTCCAAAAGAAGCCGGCGCTGCCGGAATCAATTACAGTGAACTTTGTGAGATGATCATCGAAAAATCTCTTGCCCGCTACAGCAAAACGGTCTAAACATACGAGGAACGATATTATGAAACAAATGTCATTAAAAGAAATAGCCGCTGCCTGCGGCGGCACCTATTTTGGTAACGATGAACTTGCTGCCCAGGAAGTTACCGGCGTTGCTATTGACAGCCGCAAAATTGAAACCGGATTTTTATTTGTCCCGATCAAAGGCGCCCGGGTAGATGGACATGATTTTATTCCGCAAGTCATAGAAAAAGGAGCTCTTGCCGCTCTTTCCGAAAAACCGCTCGGCAATGTATCCTTTCCATACATCCTTGTAGAATCTTCTCCTCAAGCGCTCAAGGATATTGCCCGTCATTACCGTCAGGCACTTGGAATTAAAGTAGTCGGCATTAGCGGAAGTGTCGGGAAAACAAGTACAAAAGAAATGATTGCCTCTGTATTGGCTCAAAAATACCATGTTCTGAAAACAGAAGGTAATTTCAATAATGAAATCGGTCTTCCTCTGACCGTATTTCGTATCCGTGAGGAGCATGAGGTTGCTGTCCTTGAAATGGGAATCAGCGATTTCGGAGAAATGGATCGCCTGGCTGCCATCGCACGGCCGGATATCTGTGTCATTACAAATATCGGCTACTGTCACTTAGAACAGCTTGGAGACCGCTTTGGCGTTCTTCGCGCTAAAACAGAAATGTTCCGTCATATGCAGCACGGCGGTGATATAATTTTAAACGGAGACGACGATATGCTGGTTCATGCTGAAGTACCGGAGCACGCTTCCAGCTTCTTCTTTGGTCGCTCTTCTCAGAACGGTATTTATGCTTCCGATGTAGAAGATCTTGGACTTCGCGGCACTGCCTGCACAATCCATCTTCCAACTGGTACACTCCAGGCAATTATTCCAATTCCGGGTGCTCATATGGTATATAATGCTCTTGCCGGAGCCGCTGTCGGTATGAGACTCGGACTTTCTCTTGACGAGATACGCGCCGGAATCGAAGCGCTCCGCCCGGTGTCCGGACGCAATAACATCATAGAAACAGAACATTATATGCTGATTGACGACTGCTACAACGCAAATCCGGTTTCCATGAAAGCTTCCATTGATGTTCTTACCTGTGCGCTCGGACGCAAAGTAGCCATACTTGGAGATATGTTTGAGCTTGGAGCGAATGAAAAAGAAATGCATTATGAAGTAGGTGTATATGCCGCCCAAAAAGCAATTGATGTACTTATATGTATCGGAACTTTGGCACAGCAAATTGCCAAAGGCGCTAAAAGCATTCACCATAACGATGATTTTCACCCAGAAATCCATTATTTTGCTACAAAAGAAGAATTTCTTCAGCACCGTGAAGAACTCTTAACAGACAGGGACTCTATTCTAATCAAGGCATCACATGGAATGGAATTTCCAGTCATTGTGGAGGCACTGCAATAGCTATGAGTTACGAAATCATTACGCTCGATCTGGACGGCACGCTAACTAATTCGGAGAAGAAGATTACTCCGCCTACCAAAAATGCACTGATAGAGATTCAGAAAGCCGGCAAACAAGTGATTCTTGCTTCCGGCCGGCCGACAACCGGTGTGCTCCCTCTTGCAAAAGAACTGGAACTTGACCGTTTCGGCGGCTACGTCCTTTCTTTTAACGGTGGTCGGATTATGAACTGCAAAACAGGTGAAATTATTTACCAGAAAGTGCTTCCGGCAGACGTACTGCTGCCAATTACAGAAGCTTCCATATCTTATCCGGTTGATATTCTCACTTACGATATGGAACACATTTACTGTATCCAGGCAGAAGAGACACCTAATGAATACACAATGCTGGAATCCCGGATCAACTCTATCCCGGTAGTTTCGGTAAATGATTTTTCCGACATTACCTTTCCGGTCAATAAGATACTAATCTCCGGTGAACCAGAATATACGAAAGAACTGGAAACACTGCTGAAAAAGCAATTTCGTTCCAGACTCAATATTTACCGCTCCGAACCTTTCTTTCTGGAAATCATGCCGTCAAACATCGATAAAGCCTATTCTCTTCAGAAGCTTCTGAACAATATAGGGCGCAGCGCCAATGAAATGATCTGTTGCGGAGACGGCTTTAACGATCTGACGATGCTGGAATTCGCGGGGCTTGGCGTGGCAATGGCCAATGCACAGCCAATTCTTTTGGAACGGGCCGATTTTATTACCAAATCCAATGATGAAGATGGGATTCTTCATGTAATCGACCATTTTATGCGATAACAAAAATGGAATAACGTCAGGCTATATTCCACCATATTGTATTTTAACGCTTTTCATCAAAAGAGATCGGAATTCTTTGAGCAAACGCAAAGAATCCCGACCTCTTTTTTATCTTCTGTTTTTTACTATTCTGCTGTTTACCATTACTAGAAGTTCCCGATCGTCTCTTCATTCAGACGTTTTACAATTTCAACTGCAAGCCGCACAGAATTCTGGTAATCCTCAAGCGTACAGATTCCATAATGACTATGGATATAACGCACCGGTACTCCAATAACGATTGTCGGAACTCCATGACGTGATGTATAAATATATTTTCCATTCGTTCCTCCACCGCTTCTTACTGATTCCTGTACCGGAATTCCAAGTTCTTCTCCCAGATCCAATGCAAATCTCTGGAAGCGCGGATTTGTAATCATAGAACAATCAAAATGGCGCAGCATCGGTCCTTTTCTAAGAGCCGTCTGAATCATATAATCCGGTGAAAACGTATCATCTGCCGGACAGCCTTCAAAAACAATACACACATCTGCATCAATATTGTCTACAGCTGCCATAGCACCTCTTTCTCCCACTTCTTCCTGCACGGTAAGCGTCGCTTCCACATCCACCTCCAGTTCTTCTTTACTTAACTGGTTCAGCGCTTCGATCAGAGCCGCACAGCCTACGCGACAGTCAAATGCTTTTCCCATAAACAGATCCCGTTTCTCATCATAAGTACACTCCACATCCGGAACTACTGGGGCAGCCATACGGATGTTAAAGTTTTTCTTCAGATCCTCTATGCTTAATGCTCCCACATCAATTGCCATATCAGAAAGCGTACGTCCACGTCCTTTTTCCGCTTCACTTATAAAATGCGGTGGTTTACTTGTAATGATGCCTGGAATATATTCTCCGTCGTCATTCCTTACCCGCACCTTATTTGAGGGAAGGTTTGTCACTTCACTACCGCCCAAAGTAAGAAAATTCATCGTTCCATTTGGTTTGATCGCCTGCACAATATATCCTACTTCATCACTGTGAGCATCCATCCATACTTTTAACTTCCGCCCCTTATTATTTTTCAGGCTCATGTATGTATTTCTCAAAGAATCAATAGTAACATTACAATAGTGCTCTGTCTCTTTTCTTCCGATTTCAGCAACCTCATCCTCAAATCCGGATACACCGTTGGCGTTGCTCAATGTTTTGATTAACTCAATGTTTTCTTCTCTTGTCCTCATCGCTCAACTCTTTCGCTGTCTGCATGCTGCGCCGATCAGCTCTTCCTTTCTGCAAATTCAAAAAGGACAGTGAAAATCACTGTCCTCACCTTGTACCATCATATCACATTCGGTACAAAAAGTCACTAGAGCACTTTGGATAAAAAATCCTGAAGTCTTGCATTTTTCGGATGAGCAAAAAACTCTTCCGGAGTGTTCTCTTCCTGGATCTTACCTTCATCAATGAAAATAACTCGCGTTGCAACTTCTCTTGCAAATCCCATCTCATGTGTAACAACAACCATGGTCATGCCGTCCGCCGCCAGCTCTTTCATAATATTTAAAACCTCTCCTACCATCTCTGGGTCGAGTGCAGATGTTGGTTCATCAAAAAGCATCACATCCGGATTCATCGCAAGCGCTCTTGCGATAGCAATACGCTGTTTCTGCCCGCCGGAAAGACAATCCGGATAGGAATCTGCCTTATCTGGAAGTCCTACTCTTGCCAGCAGTTCGTCCGCTTTCTCTGCTGCCTCTTCTTTTGTTAAAAGTCCAAGTGTCACCGGAGCCAACATAATATTCTCTTTCACACTCTTGTGCGGGAATAGATTGAACTGTTGGAATACCATTCCTATTTTCTGGCGGTGGCGATTAATATCCACTTTTGGATCGGTAATATCTGTTCCTTCAAACAAAATCTGTCCTCCTGTTGGTACTTCCAGAAGATTTAACGATCTGAGAAATGTTGATTTTCCTGAACCGGATGGTCCAATAATCGCCACAACTTCTCCCTGGCAGATGTCTGTAGAAATACCGTCTAACACCTTATTATTGCCAAACTGCTTCTGCATATTTTTTACTTCAATTAACACATTCTTCTTATCGCTCATTTGTACGCAACCTCTTTTCCAGTTTGTTCATACATGCTGTCAGCGCCATAACAAGTACGAGATAAATTGCCGCTGCTGCCAATAACGGCCAGAACGCATCGAATGTACGGCTCTGAATCATCATAGCGCCCTTTGTCAGATCCTGCATTCCAATATATCCAATGATCGAAGTCTCTTTCATCAACGCAATAAACTCATTTACAAGTGCCGGCAATACGTTTTTAAATGCCTGTGGTATAATAATGAGACGCATTGTCTGACGATAATTTAATCCCAGGCTTCTGCCCGCCTCAAACTGTCCATTATCCACTGCCATAATACCAGATCTCACTGTCTCTGCCACATAGGCACCGGAATTAATTCCGAATGCCAGTGCTCCTACCAAAATTTTATTCATAGACACACTTGCAAAAATAACAAAATTCATAAACAAAAGCTGAATCATAACCGGTGTACCCCGGATGACTGTAATATAAATTACAAACAATCTGTTAAGAATCTTAAAAGATCCTGATTTGTCATGGCTCGCCCGCACAATCGCTACAAAAAATCCGATAATAATTCCGAGGATTACTGCAAAGATTGTAATGAGCAGTGTATTTTTCAAACCATCTAAAAGCCATTGATACATATCTCCGGCTATAAAATTAGAATAAAATCCATCTGCTATCTTATTAATCAAACTCACTTTGTCACCCGCTTGCTTTCTTACTTCTTAACGATAATTACCTGACTTGCATTTGCATATGTAGATGTAAAATCGGCATTTTTTTCACGCTCTTCTGTCACAGTCATACCTGCCATTCCAAAATCAGCCTTTCCAGATTGTACTGCCGGAAGAATAGAATCAAATTCCATATCATCAACCTGTAATTCATATCCAAGCTTATCGCAGATTGCCTGTGCAATGTCTATGTCAATTCCAACAATCTTATCGCCTTCATGGTACTCATATGGATCAAATTCTGCATTGGTTGCCATAATCAATTTTCCATTAGAGTGGTCTGCATCTGCCGGCGATTCGTATGGAGTTTTTTGGGCATTTTCACCGATGTAATTAGACATAATCTCGTCAATCGTTCCCTCTGATTCCAGTTCTTCCAAAGCATCATTCATTTTCTCAAGAAGTTCTGTATTTCCTTTTTTCAAACATGCTGCATACTCTTCATTCACAAATTCTTCATCAAGGATCTTCAGATCGTCATTCTTTGCTATAAAGTTCTTAGCCGGCTGTGAATCAATAATCACACAGTCAATCTGTCCTGTCTTTAATGCCTGAATTGCCTCGCTTCCTTTACTGAAACGCTGTACTTCTTTTGCACCGTACTCTTCTTTTGATGCTTCAAGATCGCCTGTTGTTCCTAACTGTACTCCAATAACAGCGCCCTTCAGATCCTCTTTCCCTGCAATTGTTTTCGCTTCTTTTGTGCCTCCGCATGCAGCAAGTGAAGCTGCCATCATTACTGTTAAAATCCCTGCTGTAACTTTCTTCCAATTTTTCATAATCTCTCTTCCCTTCTTATCAATCAATCTTATTTATTGTTTCTTGTGTTCTGATGTTTCTTATTATAGCACTTAATTTTGCAAATGCAAGTATTTTTATTAATATTTTTGTATATTTATGCAAATTAACACTATTTTCATTTAGTTTCCAAGACATTTGTATATAATTATACATTTTCTTTGTATTTCTTCTCCCGCTGGTGCCTAAAATTCCCCCTGACACAGCATTGGAGTGGATAATCCCTGATCACCCACTCCAAACATTTCTAAAACATTATTCTATTGCCATCTCCACATAGTTCTGTTTATAAAAATTAGAAAATACATTTCATATCATACCAGACTGCTCCTCCGTGTACGGACTCCGATACTCCATGATTCACAAACCCACAGGAAGAATAAAAAGGAATTAAATGCTCCTTGCATGTCAAAATAACTCCTTTCTTCCCCCTCTGCCTTGCTGCTTCTATCATCTGCATAACTAACTGTCTGGCAAGCCCTTGTCTTCGATACTGAGGGCGCACATTCAGACCAAAAACTGTCTGATAAGCTCCATCCGGCATATGAAGCTTTTCTTCTTCGTGATAGAACGCATCCGGAAGTTCTGGTTTATCAGTTGTTCCCCCATTGATAAATCCCAGTATGTTACCTTCTGATTCTGCCACCCAGAAATTTTCCGGAAACAATCGCATACGCTTTTCAATAGATTCTCTTGTTGCTGCCTCCGCCGGCGGGAAACACTCTGCTTCAATATCCGCCAACAATTCCCATTCTTCCGGTCTTGCATTTCTTATGACTGCTTTTATTTCTCCCATAATCAATTCCTTTTCTTTCATTTATCCTTTTTTCTGTTTACAAGAAAGCGCTTCAAATTACAATAAAACACTTCAAAACTTTATTATACGTCCTGAATCTTTGCAAAATTCTGTGCAATATTCAATGCGTGATCCCCAATTCGTTCATAATCCACAAGTAATTCCGAATACAGTATCGCACTCTCCATACTGCATTCTTTCTTTCCGATACGGCGAATCTGTCTGCTTCTGTAGTCCGTAGATTCTTCATCCGTCTGCTGCTCAAACTGTATTGCCGCATCAAGTATCTCCTTGCATGCATCAAATTGCTCAAACCTTAATGCGCCTAATCCTTCGCGGCAGTTTTCCCGCATCCGCTCTACTTCTTTTCTTCCTTTTTTAGACAATTGATATCCCTTTTCTTTCATTGTCTGGGCATATTCTGCAAGATTGACTGCATGATCACCGATTCGTTCTATATTTCCGATAATGTTGAAAATGCAGTTCACTTGTTCTATTTCACTTACCGACTGCTCCACTGCAAGAATATCAGAAATACGTTCAGATATCTCTACGTTATACAAGTCGATCCGTTCTTCTCTATCCTCAATATCCTGCATGTCACTTATCTCACCGGTCAAAAACATTTCAAATGCCGCATTTACATTCTCACGAGCTGCATCCATCATATGGCCTGTCTGCTCAAGTAGATTCTGCACAGCAATCGCAGAGGAACCAAGAGCCCGTCCCGGTTTTCCGATTGCACGATACCACTGGAGGGAACCACTGTGCATACCGGCACGCTCCGGAAGAATCATCTCTGCTGCTTTCGCAAGATACTCTCCAAACGGGAGTAACAATAATGTTGTTACAATATTAAACACGGTATGTACATTTGCAATCTGGCCTGCCGGATTCGTAGGTGTCAATGACTCTATCCACGGCACAAATGGTGTGACTAATGCGATGATTACAAATATTGTCGTTCCAATCACATTAAACAGTAAATGGATCACCGTTGTACGCTTTGCATTACGATTCGCACCGATAGATGCCAGAACTGCTGTAATACAAGTCCCGATATTTTGTCCAAAAAGTACAAATACCGCGCTGTCAAGTCCGATTACACCGCTTACCGCAAGCGCCTGAAGAATACCTACAGATGCCGCAGAAGACTGGATCGCTGCTGTAAACAGAGCACCTGCCATAATGCCAAGAAGTGGATTGGAAAACTTCGTAATCAGGTTAATAAATTCCGGTAGATCTCTCAAAGGTTCCATCGCTGCACTCATGGCATCCAGCCCCATAAACAAAATTCCAAGCCCGGCAATAATACTCGCAATGCTCTGCACTTTTTTATCTTTTGAAAACATCAGCACTGCCACACCAATAAATGCCACAAACGGCATAAATACGCCGATATCAAGCGCTACGAGCTGCCCGGTAATCGTTGTACCGATATTGGCACCCATAATGATCCAGACAGCCTGGCGAAGTGTCATTAATCCTGAATTTACAAATCCAACTACCATAACTGTTGTACCGGATGACGATTGAATCAATGCAGTGATTACCGCCCCCACGATAACTCCCAGCAGACGGTTCGACGAAAGTTTCTCCAAAAGCCCTTTCATACGGCTTCCGGCAACTGCTTCCAAATTCGTACTCATCATCTGCATTCCATATAAAAATAATGCCAACCCGCCAAGCAGGCCAAATAAAATACTAATACTCATTTGTATCTCCTTTTTTTAAATCTCCCAATCCTTTGCATTTCTTTTCGGACTTTTAATTACAAGTTCCGGACTTTTCGCACTCACTTTCGTATTCGGCGGAATAGATGTTGTAATAAATGTATTTCCTCCAATAATTGTATTCTCACCAATCACAGTTTCTCCACCGAGCACAGTCGAGTTTGAATAAATCGTTACATGATCTTCAATTGTCGGATGCCGCTTTACTCCTGCAAGCTGCTGACCGTCTCTCGTAGAAAGCGCTCCGAGTGTAACACCCTGATAGAGTTTTACATTTTGCCCAATCTCTGTTGTCTCTCCAATTACCACTCCTGTACCATGATCAATGAAAAAATATTCTCCAATCACTGCCCCCGGGTTAATATCAATTCCGGTCCTTCCATGGGCATATTCTGACATGATACGTGGAAGAAACGGAACCTCTTCCTGATAAAGCACATGGGCAACCCGATATACATAAATCGCAAACAATCCCGGATAGGAATAAATGATCTCTTCTTTACTCTTAGCTGCCGGATCTCCGTCAAACCCTGCCTGAATATCTGTCAAAAGTATCCTTTGAAGTTTCGGCAGTTCCTCGAAAAATCTCCGGCAGATTTTATCTGCCTCCTCATCCCGTTCAGCCTCACATGCTTCTAATTCTCTGAAATAGGCCAACGCAGTCGCAACCTGTTCCTTTAACATAGAATAGAGGTGACTGATCCTGTAACCGATATAGCAATTTACATCCCCGTCCAATGCTGCATCTTTTCCAAAATATCCCGGAAACATAATCTTCTTCAGTTCCCGGATAAATTCAATAATAACTGCCCGTTCCGGCATCTTTTTTCCTGGTTTTGGTCGAAACAGTTCTTCTTCTTCATAGTTTCTGCAGATTTCTCTGGCCGCTTCTGCTATGCTTTCGCTAATTCCCTGCATCTGATCCCTCCTATTTATTTTTCTGCT
>CAUCYJ010000012.1:0-27624 GCA_958446945.1 uncultured Lachnospiraceae bacterium
CTATCGTGTCATCTGGTTTTTGTTGGGACAAAAGAACAACCGTCTCCACATGCACCGTCATTGGAAACATATCTACCGCCTGCACTTTCTTAAGCTGATATCCTTCCCCGCACAGATACTTCAGATCCCTTGCCAACGTCGCAGAGTCACAGCTCACATACACAATCCGTTCCGGTTTCATATCAACCATCGTTCGAAGCAGCGACTCTTCACAACCTTTCCGCGGCGGATCGACTACGATCACATCGGCGTGTGCTGTCTCGCCTTTATGCTCTCTTTCGTAAGATGCATAGTATTCTGGAAGCATTTCTTCTGCTTTACCTACATAGAATTCCGCATTTCCCATCTCGTTAAGTTTGGCATTTTTTCTGGCATCCTCTACAGCCTGCGGGACAATCTCAACACCATATACCTGTTTTGCCTTCTGTGCAAGGAAGAGTGAGATTGTTCCGATTCCACAATAGAGATCCCACACTGTCTCGCCTCCGCTCAAGCCCGCATATTCCAGTGCATAACCATATAATTTTTCCGTCTGAGCCGGATTGACCTGATAAAAAGAAAGCGGAGAGATCTGGTATTTTACATTACCGATATAATCTGTAATATACGCCTGTCCTGCCAGCACCCGTATCTCTTTTCCCATAATGACATTTGTATTTTCCCGATTTACGCTAAGACTAATGCTTGTCATTCCGGAAATGGTCATAAGTTCTGCGACAAGTTCTTCTTCATTGGGAATCCTGTTTCCATTAACAACAAAGCAGACCATGATTTCTTTTGTTGTAAACCCGTATCGAATGAGTACATGGCGAAATAGACCTCGCTGCGTTTGCTCATCATATGCAGACAAATGATATTTCTTCATAAATGCCAGAAGAATCTGAAGGATTTTCTCATTTTCTTCTACCCCAAGCATGCAATCCAGATTAGAAATGATCTTATGCGTACGCCCTGCATAGAAACCGGCTACAGGATTTCCCTCTTTATCCTGTCCAATCGGGAACTGAGCTTTATTCCGGTAATGAAACGGATGCTCCATCCCGCAGATAGGCTCCATAATCGTTTCAATTCGTTCCTCTGCAAATCCTCCCAGACGTATGAGATTGTTTTTTACTTTATTCTGCTTGAAGCGAAGCTGTTCTTCATAAGACATCGCCTGAATCTGACATCCTCCACACTGTCTTGCCACCGGACAAGGAGGCGTAATGCGATTTGGGGACGGCGTAAGAATTTTCATTAATCTTGCATATCCATAATGTTTCTTTGCCTTCATAATTTTAACTTCGACCACATCTCCAATGACTGTATCTTTTACGAAAAGTGTATACCCGTCAATCTTTCCGATTCCTTCTCCTCCAACACCGATGTCTTCTATTGTAACTGTTACTATTTCATTTTTATTCATTGATTTTCCCCTGCTTCTTTCTAGTTCCTGTTCATATGTAACAGAAAAGGAACAAACCTTTCGCCTTGTTCCTTTTACTTTTCCTTTTTAAATGCTCGTCTTTCTTAAATTCGATTCAAATAATCTGTTATAACCAAGCCAGTCATTTGTCTGCTTATCTTTAAATAATTCTTTCAATGTCTGGAATCTTGCATCTGTACAATCGGCATGATATAGTGCCAATGCCTCAGCCAATGCCGGTTTTTTCGGTGATCCATATTCCAGTTCACCGTGATGGGCCACAATGCAATGTTTTAATTCATTTGCCAGCGTCTCCGGAAATCCTGGAATGCTGCGCACAGCATCACTTACCATTTCTACACCGATCACGATATGACCGAGAAGCTGTCCTCCGTCTGTATAATCATTTTCCGGAAATGATGATAGCTCCTTTGTCTTACCGATATCATGGTACAAAGCCGCCGCATACAGCAGATCTTTATTGAAGATACTGTAGGAATGAACATAAAATTCACACATTTTCACAATACTGAGCGTATGTTCCAACAGTCCTCCCGAAAATCCATGATGAATACTCTTCGCTGCTGAATGTGCCTTAAATTTCTTGATAAATGCTTCATCTTTTACAAAGTAATACTCTACCGCCTGGCGCAGGTATGGATTTTCAATCTGTTTTACATAGCTTAATAGCTCATTGTACATCACATCAACACTGTTCTCGCTTGTCGGCATATAATCAGCCGGATTATATTCTCCTTCTTCTGCTACTCTGAGCTGACGGATATTCAGCTGAAGGTTCCCATTATAACTGATGACATCACCAAATACTTCTACGAAGTCCATCTCATCATAATCTGCCACTCCCTGAGAATTCGGATCCCAGATTTTTCCGTCCAGCATACCTGTCTTATCCTGCAGATTCAGTGTATCATATGGTTTACCATTTCGTGTTTCTGCAGAACGTTTTGATTTACATAAATAAATATTTCTAATAGTCTCTCCTTCATGGAGTGTATTAATATAGCGCATAATTGTTCCTCTTCCTGTCTTTATTCTTTGCTTGCAACTGTCACTTCATATGTAATATCTACATATCCGTCTGCGCCAGCCCGCTTCACACCAATGCGGATTTTTGCATCCGTTCTATAAGTTAAAATCTTTGTTTTATAACTTGCCAATGTCTGGATCTCATCTCCATCAACAGATACAATAATATCGCCGCTTTGAATTCCAGACTGCATTGCCGGAGAATCTGCTTCTACTTCCTTGACATAAACTCCCATTGGAATCTGTTTTGTCTCCTGAACAGCTTTCGGAATATCTTCACCGCGAATTCCTACATAAGGTACTCCGCTGCCGTTGAGCAAAAGTTCTATCTGTGATTTAATCTCTGAGATTGGATAGGCAATCAAATTACTTCTGCTCGTTTCATCAGCCGCCCGGCATGTGATTCCCACAAATTCGCCATTCACATTAAAAAGAATTGCCGAACTGTTTTCATTCGCTCCGATATCACTCTCAAGAATTCTGCACATCCCATCTGCTTTAAATATCTGAGACTGTGTGGAACTGACTACCCCATAAGCAAGTCCATCTTTCGTACCAAACGGTCTTCCGAGAGCGATCAGCCCATCTCCTCTTCCAAGCAGATTAGAATTACCGTAAACAGCAAAATTCGTATATGTCCAAACAGTATCTGACAATAATGTCTTGCTGATTCCAACCACTGCCAATCCAAGGTTCTCATCTTTTTTCTTTAATACTGCCTCATATTCTTTATCATCCGGAAGCGTTACCGTAATCGTCTCTTCTGAATTTCCAAATAAGATCCCCTCTGTCAATACAAGGATTTCTCTTCCATTGTCTGCCAGTACAATACCTGCTGCTGCCTGGTAAGATTCATCCAGCCATTTATCTCCTGCCGGACGTACGATTACCTGTGCTACAGATTTTTCCGCTGTGCGGGAAACATCATACACAGCCCGGTTCAATTCCCGTACATTGTTAATATCAAGGACTGCTGTCTTATCTTCCTGTTCTTCTTCCTCTTGATCCTGCGGATTCTCTTCTTCATCATCCGGAGGCACAACTACTTTTTGGGGACTATTTTCGAATCTCTTTTCTGCCCATGGTTTTAGTCCGTAAAAAGCTATACAGGCACAAATTCCAAAAAGAATCCCTGCCCCTGCGATCAGACATGCTTTCTGCCATAAATGTTTCCAGTTAAATGGTTTGTCTTTAATTTTCTCTTTCAGAAAGGAATATTCATTTTTGTTCTCCATAGGCTATTACTCCTTTTCGACTCTTTTTATAGTATACATGATTGCAAATAAATGTTCAATACGGACATAATATTTCTGCTTTCCTTTCCGCGTCAAATAAGGTAAAATGTACTCAGGTGAGGAAATATGAATAAAAAAACATTAACAAAACTAGAATATTTTAAAATTATTGATATGCTGACAGAACTTGCCTCCTCCTCAGGCGGCAAGGCACTGTGCCGTGAACTTTTACCGATGACAGATCTGGAAGAAATCCGGACTGCCCAGGAACAGACGGCAGCTGCATTTACAAGAATTATACGCAAAGGACGTATCTCTTTTGGCGGATGCACAATGATCGAGGATTCTCTGAAACGTCTTGAAATCGGCGCTGCACTTGGATGCGGCGAGTTGCTGCGGATCGGCAGACTCCTTGAAACTGCCAAACGCGCCAAATCTCTTGGCCGACGGGATACTGTTGATGACACAGCAGACTGCCTTGATATTTATTTCGAGAAACTGGAACCTTTGACACCGCTTGCCATGTCGATTTCTTCCTGTATCATTGACGAAGATGAAATCAGCGATGATGCAAGCAGCACGCTGAAACAAATCCGAAGAAATATTAACCGGGTCAATGACAAGATTCATTCTACCCTCGTACATCTTGTGAATGGTTCTATGAAGTCTTATCTTCAAGATAGCCTGATCACAATGCGTGGAGATCGTTACTGTATCCCTGTCAAAGCTGAATACAGAAGCCAGGTTAGCGGTATGATTCACGATCAATCTTCTACAGGTTCTACTCTTTTTATCGAACCAATGGCTGTTGTTAATTTAAATAATGACTTAAAGGAACTCTATATAAAAGAGCAGGAAGAAATTGCTGTCATTCTTGCCCGCCTCTCTGAAGAAGCAGGAGAATATGTGGAAGAACTGCGTCTTAACTATCGGATTTTGACTGATCTGGATTTTATTTTTGCCAGAGGGCAGCTTGCTGTTAACATGAATGCAAACCTTCCTATTTTCAATGAAGAAGGACGTATTCATATCCGTGAGGGGCGTCATCCACTGCTTGATAAGAAAAAAGTGGTACCGATTACCGTGCGGCTTGGCGAAGATTTCGATCTTCTGATTATTACCGGACCAAATACCGGCGGAAAAACGGTTTCCCTAAAAACAGTTGGATTATTCACACTAATGGGACAGTCAGGACTTCACATTCCGGCACTGGCACGTTCTGAACTTGCGCTTTTCCATCAGATTTATGCAGACATCGGAGACGAACAAAGTATCGAGCAGAGTCTTAGTACATTTTCTTCCCATATGACAAATATCGTTTCTTTTTTGGGGGATGTAGATGAACATTCACTTGTTCTCTTTGATGAGCTGGGAGCCGGAACAGATCCAACAGAAGGCGCAGCATTGGCAACTGCAATTCTTTCCTATCTTCATAACCGCGGTATCCGCACAATGGCCACAACGCATTACAGCGAACTGAAAGTATACGCACTTTCTACCCCTGGTGTAGAAAATGCCTGCTGCGAATTTGACGTTGCTACCCTTCGCCCAACCTATCATTTATTGATCGGTGTCCCGGGAAAGAGTAATGCCTTTGCAATTTCCAGCAGACTCGGCCTTCCTGACTATATTATCGAAGATGCCAGGAAACATCTGACAGAACAGGATGAATCTTTTGAAGATCTCCTGACAAATCTGGAAGACAGCCGCCGTACGATCGAGAAAGAACAGCAAGAAATTAATACTTACAAACGCGAAATTGAATCTCTGAAAATGCAAATGCAGACGAAGCAAAAGAAACTGGACGAACAGCGCGAACGGATTCTTCGGGAAGCAAATGAAAAAGCCTCTGCAATTCTGCGGGAAGCAAAAGAAGTTGCAGATGAAACGATGAAGAATTTCCGCAAATTCGGCAAAGAGAATATTTCTGCTGCTGAAATGGAACGGGAGCGGGAACGTCTGCGTCAAAAGATTTCCAAAACGCAGTCACCGCTTGCTATGAAAAAGGCAGCACCTGCAAAGAAACATAAGCCGGAAGATTTCCGTCTGGGAGAGACTGTGAAAGTACTTAGCATGAATCTGACCGGAACAGTAAGCTCAAAGCCTGATGCAAAAGGTAATCTCTTTGTCCAAATGGGAATTCTCCGTTCACAAGTTAATATCAGTGACCTGGAAATTATCGAAGACCAGAATGCATACCAGCCTAAAAAGAAATCCCATACTTCTACCGGCAAGGTAAAGATGGGAAAATCACTTTCTGTAAGACCGGAAATTAACCTTCTTGGGAAAACTGTTGACGAAGCCATTGCTGAACTTGACAAATATCTGGATGATGCCTACCTGGCTCACATTAATCCGGTCCGTATCGTACACGGCAAAGGAACCGGCGCTCTCAGATCCGGTGTACACCAGTATCTGAAACGTCAGAAACATGTAAAATCTTACCGGCTCGGCGCTTTTGGCGAAGGAGATGCCGGTGTTACCATTGTAGAATTTAAGCAGTAATTTCATAACACACTAGGAGGCAATTCATGGTAAACAAACAAAAAATTCTGATTGTGGACGATGATGAGAATATCGCCGAATTGATTTCTCTTTATCTGACCAAAGAATGTTTCGATACAAAAATGGTATATGATGGCGAAGATGCTCTTGTAGCATTCGATACCTACAAGCCTAATCTCGTTCTTTTAGATCTGATGCTGCCGGGCATTGACGGCTATCAAGTCTGTCGGGAAATTCGAAGCCATTCTTCTGTGCCAATCATCATGCTTTCCGCCAAAGGCGAAGTGTTTGATAAAGTACTTGGACTTGAACTTGGTGCTGACGATTATATCATTAAACCATTTGACCCAAAGGAAATGGTTGCCCGCGTCCGAGCTGTACTTCGGCGCTATCAGCCGGCAAAGACTGAGATTCCGGAAACAGACAAGGGCAAGTGCGTTACTTATCCCGGAATTGAGATTAATCTCACAAACTACTCCGTTTATGTAGATGATAAAAATGTAGAAATGCCGCCAAAAGAACTGGAACTGCTCTACTTCCTTGCAGCTTCACCGAACCAGGTATTCACAAGGGAACAGCTTCTTGATCAGATCTGGGGCTATGAATATATCGGCGATACTCGAACGGTAGATGTTCACATCAAACGCCTTCGCGAAAAAATCAAAGATCATCCTACCTGGAAACTCAGTACCGTCTGGGGAATTGGCTACAAATTTGAGGTGAAATAAATGCGAAGTACCCTCTACTTAAAATTTGTCATCGTATATATTATATTGGGATTTCTTACATTTTTTACAGTAGCGACACTGAACTCTGAGCTATTCGAGCAATACCTGTTGAAAGAAGAATCTTCAAAACTTCACCGTCAGGCCATTCTGTTGGCTGACGATTATCTCGTCAACTATTTTACAGATGACCTGACGTTGTATGACGTTCACGTTCAGTTGGATGCTATGTCAGATTATATGGATGCTTCCGCTTGGTTTGTTGATCCGCAGGGTACTCTCCTAACATCAGCATCTTACGAAAAAGCGCCATTGCCACCACAGCAGATCAGTGACTTCGATCCCGCTGAATGCGGCAACAGTTCTTACCTCCTGGGGAACTATCATGATTATTTCAGAGAATCGGTTATCACCGTGATTTCTCCTGTAACACAAGGGTTTTCCACAAAAGGATATATTATTTTCCACAGTCCGGAATCTCTTGTCCTGAATATGAAAAACCATCTGATGCGATATGTCTATATTACAGCACTGGTAATTTATCTGCTGTCTTTTATTGTTCTTCTTGCGATCCGGTTTCTTATTTATGAACCACTATGCATGATTACAGATGCTGCAAAACAATATGCTTCGGGAAATCTGGATTATGATATTCCTATTACAACCCAGGATGAGATGGGATATCTGTCTGCATCACTTAACTATATGTCAAAACAGCTAAAAGATGTGGAAGATTACCAGAAGAAATTTATCGCCAACGTTTCTCATGACTTTCGTTCCCCGCTGACATCCATTAAGGGGTATGTAGAAGCTATTGCCGACGGAACGATTCCTCCTGAACTTCAGGATAAATATTTAAAGATAATTTTATTTGAGACAGAACGTCTTACCGATCTGACAAAAGATCTTTTGACATTAAATGAATTTGACCGCAAAGAACTTCTTCTGGACAAAACTTCCTTTGATATTCATGAAGTAATCAAAACAACTGCCGAATCTTTTGAAGGGCGCTGCACAGAAAAAAAGATTGAAATTGAACTGCTCTTTGTCTCTCGCACTCTTTTTGTAACAGCTGACCGGAGCAAAATTCAGCAAGTTCTTTATAATCTTCTCGACAACGCTATCAAATTCAGTTCTCCAGAATCTATGATCACGATTGAAACAACGGAAAAGGGCGACAAAGTATTTGTCTCTGTCAAAGACCGCGGAATTGGAATTCCAAAAGGAAGTATTCCGAAAGTATGGGATCGTTTCTACAAATCAGATCTCTCGCGCGGAAAAGACAAAAAAGGTACAGGTCTCGGTCTCGCTATTGTCAAAGAAATTATTCAGGCCCATGGCGAAAATATCAATATCATTAGTACAGAGGGAGTTGGTACAGAATTCATCTTTTCCCTCACAAAATAAAACGGCATTTCGCAGAGTTCTCTCTGTCTGAAATGCCGTTTCCTTTTCTTCTAATATAACATATTCTGGATACTTTCATCTTCCAGATTGTCTTTCGTTATCCATACATAACTGCTGTCCACAGATGCTTCATTAGCTTCTCCGAGGATTGCTCTTGATGCTGCAACCACAGTTGCATATCCCATGCCAAATGGATTCTGAAGAATCAGTCCATCAATTTTACCATCTTCCAGCGCAGTGATCAGTTTTTTACTGCCGTCAAATCCAATAACCTTCAACTCCTCCAATCCGAGTTCGTCTTTCGCCTGCAAGAGCAGTTCTGTCATCTCCTCATTGCCGGAAGCACAACCTGCCAAATCCGGATTCTTTTCTAAAATATATTTTACCATCTCCAGATCTGTCATTGGTTCTTCCTCAACCTCCGGTAAGTTCTCTTTCTCTGCCGCCTGTTCCTCTGTATGATCAGTTCCGATATTATTTTCATTCACTGTTTCTGAGACTGTTTCTTTACTTTCCTCTTCTTTATTCTCTTCCTTCTTTACTTCTTCCTGCTCTGCTTTTGCAATTTCTTTACTTCTTTCTTCTAGTTCATCTTCCCGGTAAATATCAACAACCTCTACTTCCGGATAACTTTCTTTTAAAGCTTCTATCATTCCTGCTTCGCGCTCTTTAGATGAAGTAGATTTTGAGTCTTTCATAAACAATGCCACTTTTCCGCTGCTATTAACAGCATCACCAAGCTTGCTTCCGGCTGTTCTTCCCGCTTCCAGATTGTCTGTCCCAATCCTAGAAACAACACCCTGATAATCTTTTCCGGAATCAAACATAACAATCGGAATCTCATTATCTGCCACAAGATCAAACTGTACTTCGGACATATCTGCATCAATAATCGAAATTCCAATTGCAGACGGATTGCGTGATAATTCTTCATCAAGAATATTAACCTGCTGATCCACATCTTCATTCCCAGCAGGGCCACTGTAAACAACCTTTACCTTATCTTCGCCCTTGTATCCCATCATCTTATTAATGTCTGCTGCCGCCTGTTTTGCACCCTTTTCTACACTCTTCCAGAATTCGCCGCGGTCTGATTTGCCGATTACTGAAATATAAGTTCCCGGCTCCAGTCTTAAATTGCTGATACTTCCATAAGCAGCCGGCTTAAGAGCATCTAATTTCGGCTGATATTCCTGCTCTTCATATTTTCCTATCTGTACTTTCTCCGTATCATCCGCCGCGCATGCTGAACAAAATATTGATGCACACAGGATACCAGATAACAGTTTCCATCTATGTTTCATAATCATTTCCTCTTTTTTTCAAAAAATTACTATGTTCTTGACTTTAATACTATACACCAAATGTAAGGCAAGTGCATAAAATTTTTCTTAAATTTTTCATAATTTATTATTTTATTAAGTACACGCAAGATTTACCTTGTATATTTTTTCATTTTGTATTAAAATGAAGCCATAAAATGTAAAGGAGGATACATACTATGGCACACGTAATTAGTGATGAATGTGTAAGCTGCGGAGCTTGTGAAGCAGAATGCCCAGTAGGAGCTATCAGCCAGGGCGCTGACCATTATGAAATCGATGCAGACGCTTGTGTAGACTGTGGTGCTTGTGCAGCACAGTGTCCTACAGGAGCTATCTCAGCTCAATAAGCCTACCATATACCATAAGGCGTCTTTTAAAACGTCAGCCGTATGTTGGCATCATAAAAATAGCGATATAGCATTTCAACATGTTATATCGCTATTTTTCTCTGTACGGATAAGCATTGTTAGACAGTTCCAAAAACTCTTCTCAGCCTACGCACTGATGCCGGTTTTGATGCCTCTTTTCGCATAGACTGCTGTTGACGTATGAGATGATCCAATTTTTGAAAACGTTCTTCTTCCTGCCGTTCTTTTGTCTGCATCAGATAATCCATTTCTTTCATTACCTTTTCGCTGACTGCCCTACTTAACACTTCTTCCAGAATTTCATTATTTTCATTCATGGCATCCCGCACTACTTTTCCGAATAACTGCTGTATCTGTTCCGCATGCTCGTCCAATACTCCGACTAAAACTTCGTCTCTGGCATTCATTGAAATTTCCTGCTTCGCATTCTTATTCGTATTTTCCTGTCTTTTTTCTCTCTCTTGTAATTCCTGCTTCGCTTTTAAAATTTCCGGGAGTATTTCCTTTAATTCTTTCAGCATTAATCCCTGTGTTTTCAGTTCTTTAATGCATTGAAATAATCGTACATTTTCTTCTGTGTAATAACGGTGTCCCATCGCGGTTCTTTCTATCGGGATCTCCAATTCCTCCTCCCAGTAACGCAGCACATGTGCCTCTACATCCACACGTTTTGCTGCCTCTGAAATCATATAATGGACTTCACCCATACTACATTCCCCCTTATAGTGATTCAGGCTTGTGATACAACTATTTAATATCTGCCAGACATTCTTCTTTCGCATCACAAGAACAAAAAAATGCTTATGTACAGGTATTATCATACCATAACATAAGCATCTTCAACCAAAGTTTCGTCCGTCAAATTATGACAGAAATACTTAGTTCTATTCTTCTCTTCGCTGAAGATTAGCGAATTTTGTATAATTTGGCAGCCATGCCAGATTTACAGTACCAATCGGACCATTCCTTTGTTTCGCAATAATTACTTCTGCTTCATTCGGGTGTTCGGTATCTTTATTATAATATTCATCCCGGTAGAGAAACATCACAACATCCGCATCCTGTTCAATTGCTCCAGACTCTCGAAGATCTGACAGCATTGGTCTATGATCCGGTCTTTGCTCAACTGCACGGCTCAACTGCGATAATGCAATTACTGGCACATTCAGCTCTCTTGCAACACCTTTCAATGATCTAGAAATCTCTGATATCTCCTGTTGGCGAGATTCACTCCTTCCGCCAACCCTTCCCGACATCAACTGCAAATAGTCGATGATAATCACAGAAAGGTTGTGCTCCAGCTTATACTTTCGACACTTAGATCGAAGCTCCGAAATAGAAATTCCTGGTGTATCATCAATAATCAAGTTCGATTTACCTATTGTTCCCGCACTCTCGATCAGTTTTTCCCAATCAGAATCCTTCAGATTTCCAGTTCTGAGCGCCTGAGAATCCACTTGAGATTCCAGTGCAAATAAACGGTTAACTAACTGCTCTTTCGACATTTCAAGGCTGAAGATTGCAACTGTCTTATTTACCTTAAATGCCATATACTGTGCCAAGTTCAGCACAAAAGCTGTTTTTCCCATAGACGGACGCGCAGCTAAAAGAATCAAATCTGATGGCTGCAGACCTGACAATTTATAATCAAGATCAATAAAACCGGTAGGAATTCCCGTTACAGTTCCTTTATTCTTAGAAGCCTTCTCAATCCTCTCAAGTGTATTCAATACAACTTGCTGGATTGGAACAAAATCACCTGTATTCCGCTTCTGAACAAGTTCAAATACCTGCTTTTCCGTCTGTTCAAGCACAGCCTCCAACGGCTCTTTTGCTAGATAACATGTATTGGCAATTTCCTCATTCAACTTAATCAGTTTACGAAATGTTGCTTTCTCTGCAACAATCTCTGCATAATACTTAATATTAGCCGATGTCGGCACTGCCGTAATTAAGTCTCTCACAAATTCCAGGCTGCTAACTTCCGGAGGAACATCTTTCTCTTTCAGTCGCTCTTGAAGTGTAACCAAATCTACTGGTTTCCCTTCATTAAACAACTCAATAATTGTGTCAAAAATAACACCATAAGTCACCTGATAGAAATCTTCTCCACAAATAATCTCGCTCGCCGCTACGATTGCCTCGCGATCCATCAGCATCGCTCCGACTACAGACTGCTCTGCCTCGATACTGTGTGGAAGTACTCGTTTAATGAGCGCCTCATCCATTCTATCGTTCCTCCTAGGCTTCTGTTACAATCACTTTCAGCTTTGCTGTCACCTTAGCATGAAGTTTTACCGGAACTTCATGCGTCCCAAGTGTTTTGATTGCTTCTTTTAACTGAATCTTCTTTTTGTCGATTTCATATCCCATCTGTTCTTTTACAGCTACTGCAATTTCTTTGCTTGATACAGAGCCAAATGTCTTACCGCCCTCTCCGGTCTTAATCGCAAGCTTCACACTTCCTGCTTCGATATTCTTTCCAAGTTCCTGAGCTGCTTCTAACTGTTCTTTTGCAATCTTCGCTTCATTTGATTTCTGAAGTTTCAGATCATTCAGATTTTTATTATTCGCTTCAAGTCCGAGTTTCTTAGGTAAGATAAAGTTTCTTGCGTACCCGTCATTTACATTAACAATCTCACCTTTCTTACCCAATGATTTTACATCTTCTAATAAAATTATTTTCATTCTATAAATCTCCTTTTTCTATCATTTCATCAATTGTCATCTTCAGCTGCGTCACTGCTTCGCTGAGCCTTGTATGCGGGAACTGCGCCCCTGCAATATTCAAATGACCGCCTCCTCCGAGCCGTTCCATAATTACCTGAACATTTACCTCATCAATTGAGCGGGCGCTCAGATAAATCTTTCCATTATACTCAGTAAATACAAATGATGCTTTGATTCCGGCAATATTCAAAAGTTCGTTCGCCGCCTGTGCTCCCACAATTGTAGGGCTGTCCAGATTCTCATTTGTTCCAATTGCAATCGCATAAACATCTCTGTACACTTCCGTTGACCGAATGATTTCTGCCTTCGCGCGATAACTCTCCATGTCATCTCTGAATAATTTCCGGATATAAGTAATATCTGCCCCTGCTCTTCTTAAAAATGCTGCTGCCTCAAATGTTCTTACCCCTGTCTTGTTCATAAAATTATTCGTATCGATCATAATACCTGCATACATGCTGTTCGCTTCCATTCTTGTAAGATCTACATCATCTACAATGTACTGCAGAATCTCTGCCACCATCTCACAAGCTGAAGAAGCATACGGCTCAATATAAGAAAGAACCGCATTCTCAATAATTCTGTCTCCCCTTCTATGATGATCCAATACAACAATTGTCTGTGCAAGTCTTAGTAATTCTTCACACTCTGTCATCTCCGGTTTGTTTGTATCTACTACAACTGCCATCGTGCTTCCATCTACAAATCTTCTAATCTCATCCGACGTAATGAATAAATCATCCGGATATGCTGAATTATTAGAGAAGAACTCATAAAGCGGACGCACCGACATCGTAATGTCATTCAATACAATGTGAGCTTTCTTTCCAAGATTTGTTACTGCCCGATAAATACCAATAGCCGCACCAAAAGAGTCCACATCCGCGATCTTATGCCCCATCACAATTACTTTTTCTTTCGCCATAATAAACTCACGAAGCGCTTCTGCTTTTACGCGGGCTTTCACACGCGTATTTTTACTTGTCTGCTCACGCTTACCGCCATAATATGTGATTCCATCGGAATCTTTCACAACTGCCTGGTCCCCGCCTCTTGCAAGAGCAAGGTCTATAGATACACGTGCATTATTATAGCTCTGAATATAAGTGCTGCTGTTCAATCCCATACCAATACTTAACGTAGCTGGGACCTCATTTCCTACATTAACATTTTTTACATCTTCCATAATAGAAAAATGATCTTCTTTCATCTGTTCAAGACCACTCTTCTTCAAGACAATAAAATACTTATCTTTCTCAAGCTTCTTCACAATTCCATCTACATTAGCCATATACTGGTTAATCTTACGATCAATTAGTGCAAGAAGGAGTGATTGCCTTACCTCTTCAACACTCTCCATAACCTCATCATAGTTATCAATGTAAACAAGGCCTGCGATCATCTTCTGCTCTTCAATTAAATCTCTGTATTTGTTGATCTCTGTCACATCTTTTAAATGCAGGGCAATAAAATAATCCTTATGTTCCGGAAGTTCAACAACCTGCTCCGTCTCTGTAAAGCCTTCTACAGAAACACGGCACAACTCTGCAATATAATCTCTGTCATTAAATGTTACTGCAAGCTCTTTCTTCTCATTGTCTGACTTAGGAAATACACCTTTATTCAATTCCTTAATATATTCCCTCATATACGAATCCTTGCGCTTATATGGACCTAAAATCTCCTCAAACTCCGAGTTCATCCAAATCAGTTTTCCATCATCAAGCAAAATTGCATACGGAACTGCCAGCTCTTTCAAAAGCCTGTTCTGCACAACACCGTATTGAGCCGCAAACTCAATCATATCTGTCAGAATCAGTGAGCGGTTATATAAGTACATAATACCCACGATTGCTGCATAGATTACGACAAAGACAGTCATCAAGCCCCCTGCTTTCCTGTCTATCCGAAAAATCCAGAAATTCATTGCAATCAGCAGTATCGTCATAAAAGCCGGCCACTGCATATACAGACGGAGCTGTCCTTTTAAACGAACTTTTTTATTCATATTACTACCTCTGGTTCATAATGTATTTTTTCTTCATGATATATTTGATTATTATATCACTTTTCCCCATATTTGAATAGTGGTTACCGGAAAAAGACCTGAATTGAATCTTCACAAAAAAACTCCCGCCTCCGGAATATTCCGGCTGCGGGAGTTTCTTGTTTCTTGTTTATTATTTTTTATTCTTCATAACCATTTGGATTCTGTGACTGCCATCTCCAAGAATCTTCACACATCTCATCCAATCCGCGCTGTGCTTCCCAGCCCAGTTCTCTTTTTGCTTTGGAAGGATCTGCATAGCAAGTTGCAATATCTCCCTCACGACGAGGTTTAATTTCGTATGGAATCTCATGTCCACATGCCTTTTCCATTGCTTTTACCATCTGAAGAACAGAATATCCGTTTCCTGTTCCAAGATTATAGATAGAAACGCCTTCTTTAGCTTCTAATTTCTTAATTGCCTTCACATGACCAAGCGCAAGGTCAACTACATGAATATAGTCTCTTACACCTGTTCCGTCCGGAGTATCATAATCATCTCCGAATACTCCAAGACATTTTAATTTTCCTACTGCAACCTGTGTAATGTATGGCATCAGATTGTTTGGAATTCCTTTTGGATTCTCTCCGATCTTACCACTCTTATGTGCTCCGATTGGGTTAAAGTAACGAAGTAATACAACATTCCACTCAGAGTCTGCTGTATGAAGATCTGTCAGAATCTGCTCCAGCATAGATTTTGTCCATCCATATGGATTTGTACATACGCCTTTCGGACATTCTTCTGTAATCGGAATAAATGCCGGATCACCGTATACTGTTGCGGAAGAACTAAATACGATATTCTTTACTCCATGATTGCGCATAACATCACAGAGGATCAATGTTCCTGTAATATTGTTATGGTAATATTCTAACGGCTTCTGAACAGATTCTCCAACTGCTTTCAAACCTGCGAAATGAATTACAGATTCCACTTTCTCTGCTGCAAAGATTTTCTCAAGTGCATCTCTGTCAAGCAGATCTGCTTCGTAGAATTTTACAGTCTTTCCCGTAATCTCTTCTACTCTTTTTAAAGATTCTTCGCAAGAGTTGCATAAATTATCAACTACAACAACTTCATATCCCTCGTTTAAAAGTTCGATACATGTGTGGCTTCCGATATAACCCGCACCGCCTGTTACTAAAATTGCCATTGGTTTTCCTCCTTTAAATGAACAACTTATTTGCTGTACTTTTTAATGATTTCCTGCATTGTATCCCATTTTGCTTCCATATCTTCTACCAGTTTAAACTGTGTACGGCAACGGTCTAAGTTATGGTGTTCTCTGTGGATTTTAAAGTAGTGATCTCCTTCCAGATAATCTGTCAGAAATCTCATACCACATTCAAATGTCATTACTTTAGCGCCCATTGGCATCATTTCAATTTCTTTTTCTGTCAGCTTTCCACCACAGCCTTCGATATATCCTTTTGCATAGAGATCAAATAAATCCATATCACAGGATACTTTACTTAAATCTTGCTCATCCTCAGCTGCAGTGCTTGCGCCAAAGCGGATAGAATCACCGAAGTCATTCATTGCAAGCCCCGGCATAACAGTATCAAGGTCAATCACACAGATACCTTTTCCTGTCTTATCGTCGATCATAATGTTATTCAGTTTTGTATCATTATGTGTAACACGAAGTGGAAGTTCTCCCTTAGCAAGCATATCACCAAATACGTTTGCAACATCTTCATGCGCAAGAACAAAGTTAATTTCATCCTGAACAGAAGCTGCGCGTCCGCAAACATCTGCTTCTACTGCTTTTTTGAATACTTCAAAGCGTGCTTTTGTATCATGGAATCCTTTGATTGTTTCATGGAGTGTATCTGCCGGATAATCAGCCAAAAGTCTCTGGAAATTACCAAAAGAAACTGCACTCTGATAGAAATCATCTGGTTTCTCTACCTGATCGTAACTTGTTGCATCTGTGATGAATTTATAGCTTCTCCAGTAATCACCACAAGAGTCAACAAAATACGGTTTCTCATCTACTGTAGGAATAATATTTAATGTTTCTCTTTCCGGATCACCATGATTTTCAATGATTCTTTCTCTCAAATAAGAAGTTACATTTAAAATATTCTCCATCAATTCAACTGGTTTTGTAAAAATATCTTTATTCATTCGCTGAAGAATAACTTTTACTTCGCCTTTTTCCGGCACATCAAATGTTAATAAAAATGTATCATTAATATGTCCGCTTCCATATGGACATTCTCCTGTCAACACTCCATCAAATTTAAAAGCCGCAATTGCTTCGTCTCTCTGTGCTCTTGTAACTTTTTCCATTTTTTATTCCTCCCAAAGTCTTTCAGGATAAAGACCTTCTTCTTTTAATTTTTTAATTGCTGCAACAACAACCGGTTTGTCCTCTTTGTATGTCACTCCATACCATTTATCTGCTGAAGTAAGAACAGAAACTGTTGCGCGTTCCTCTCCAAGCAGATCACTTACAACTGACGGGAGGAAATATTCACATTTCATCGGGTTCTCTTTCAAACCTTTTTCAAGGAATGCCGGGAATCCTTCTTTGATTTCATCCAGAATACTTCTTGTGAATCCCCACATATTCATGGAAACAACTGTCTCACCCGGAACTTCTGTCCATGTAGCACCGTCATCTTCTGTAAATGCAATGCCGCCATTTCTCTTCTCGATTCTTGTTCTCTCTTCAATCTTAACAAGCTCTCCGGCTTCATTCATCGTACAAATACCACGTGCCACATGTCCATTATCTGTTACTGTATTTTCAAGTTTATATCCTACCATAGTATAACGATATTTCTCATCATCTTCATGTGTAGAAAGATAATCGTAAATCTGTTTAAAAGCTTCTGATCCATAGTAGTCATCTGCATTAATTACCGCAAATGGTCCATCTACTACATCAATCGCACTTAATACTGCATGTGCTGTTCCCCACGGTTTTACACGTCCTTCTGGAACTTCAAATCCTTCCGGAATATTAGCCATATCCTGGTATGCATAAGAAACATCCATTAATTTCTCCATACGGTTTCCTACTGCTTCTTTGAAATCAGCTTCATCCTGTTTTTTAATAATGAAAACAACTTTCTCAAATCCTGCTCTTTTTGCATCAAAGATTGAGAAATCCATAATGATATGTCCTTGCTCATCAATCGGATCAATCTGTTTCAATCCACCGTAACGGCTGCCCATTCCTGCTGCCATGATTACTAATACTGGTTTTTTCATGTTTTATTCCTCCTAAAATCCTTTCTTGATTTTTCTTTTTTCAGTCAATCAGTGTTAAATCTGTTATCTTTATGGTATTACAATTAGTATGAAATGTATTTGTATTATCAGTTTTTAGTTTTGTACTATCTGCATTTTTCTTTTGCTTTTCTTCTCAAAAGAGTGTATACTGATAATAGTATTTTAGAAAGCGCAGAAAGGAGCAGACGCATGAGTTATCAATCTGTAACTCTGGACGAGACAATTCATATCGACGCGATCTACACAATCCACTATTTCGAATACATGAATACGTTTGCCTTTACAGGAGAACGACATGATTTCTGGGAATTCTGTTATGCAGACAAGGGGGAAGTCGGCATTACTGTAGAAAATAACTATACGGTTATTAAGAAAGGAGATATTGTGTTCCATGAACCAAATGAGTTCCACAACGTTACTGCAACCGGTGCTTCTGCACCAAATCTTGTGGTCATCTCTTTTCGCTGCAATAGCCCTGCCATGGATTTCTTCCGCAAAAAATTTTTGCATATCGATGAGATCGAGCGGACACTTCTCGCTAATATCATCGTTGAAGCCAGAAATTGTTTTGAGGGACGCCTTGATGATCCCTACCAGACTGTTATGAAGAAATGCTCCTCACCACTTCTTGGAGCTGAACAGTTAATTCGAATCTATCTTGAACAATTTTTACTGCATATTTCCAGACGCTATCTAAGTGGTCCTGTTATTTCAAGTAAAATTCCAAAAGCAACCAAAAGCCGAAATGATAACGAGATCTTCAATCACGTAGTTGATTACTTGGAAAAGCATCTGAATGCCCATGTTACAATTGAGCAAATCTGCCGTGACACATTAATTGGACGTTCTCAACTACAAAAAATTTTCAAGGAACGATGCGGACTTGGTATCATTGAATACTTTTCTAATATGAAAGTTGATGCCGCGAAAGAAATGATTCGCATGAATCATTTAAATTTTACCCAAATTTCTGAAAAACTTGGGTATACTTCTATACACTACTTTTCGCGTCAGTTTAAAAAGATTACCGGAATGACGCCTTCCGAATATGCGTCCTCGATCAAAGCGCTGTCAAACGGTTCTTTTGAAACATAGTCCGTAATCATAATCATTTTTTATAGCACAAAAAAGCCTTTAAATACTGATTGTTTGTTTCAGTACTTAAAGGCTTTATTATTATTCGCTGTTTACGCTCTTGGAATTAGTCCTGAACGTATGGCATTAAAGCGATGTGTCTTGCTCTCTTGATTGCTACTGTAAGAGCTCTCTGATGTTTTGCACAGTTTCCTGTGATTCTTCTCGGAAGGATTTTTCCTCTCTCAGAAACATATTTCTTTAATTTTGCTACATCTTTATAATCGATTTCGTTATTCTCTTTACCACAGAATACGCAAACTTTTTTTCTTCTGCGTCCGCCTCTTCTCTTCATTGGAGAATCTGGTCTGTTACCTTTTTCGTAAGCCATTGCTTTTTACCTCCTGTTAAACTCCGGACCTCTGTCCGCCTATCGCTAATTGAATGGTAATTCTTCATCAATTCCATCTGGAATATTCATGAAGCCGTCCCCTGCGTCAATGCTCGGTGCCGGTGATGGTGCTGGCGCCGCACTGCGGTAGCCGGCGCTCTGTTCACTTGCTGCCTTGCTTTCTGCAAATTCCTGCTCCTCAACAACAACTTCTGTTGTGTAAACTTTCACTCCATCACGGTTTGTATAACTTCCAGTCTGGATACGTCCTGAAACAACAACACGCATTCCCTGACGGAAATATCTCTCTGTAAATTCAGCAGATTTTCCAAATACAACACATGGAATAAAATCAGCAGTTGCTTCTCCGTCACGCTTAAAACGACGGTCAACAGCTAATGTATATCTGGCAATTGCCATTGAGCTTTCACCCTGTGAATATCTTACTTCCGGATCTCTTGTAAGGCGTCCCATCAAAATTACTTTATTCATATATATTCCTCTTTTCTTTATGCTTCCTGTTTAACGCATAAATATCTGATAACGCCGTCCATAATACGCATTCTTGATTCAAGTTCTGCTGGAACAGTTGTATCAGCTTCGAAGTGGAAGAAATAGTAATATCCTTCTCTCATTTTCTGAATCTCGTAAGCTAATCTCTTCTTACCCCATTCATCCACGTCTGTTAAATTACCGTTAAAGCGCTCGATTAAAGCTTTCACTTTTTCTACAACGTTTGCTCTTTCTTCTTCTTCGAGTTTCGCGCTAACAATAACAGCTAATTCGTATTTGCTCATTTTGCTTTACCTCCTTATGGTCTCTGGCTCCCGTACCAAAGCGGGAACAAGGATTATAATAATATATCACAATTTCTGATTCTATCATAAATCTCTTTTGATTTCAAGACTTTTTTCTAATCTCTTTTACATTTTTCTCTACATTTTTTCTTGAGATCATAATTTGATGACCACATCCGGTACATTTCAGCCGGAAGTCTGCGCCCACTCTGAGAATTTCCCATTCGAAACTTCCACAAGGATGCTTTTTCTTTAATTTTACAATATCTCCGATCTCAAACTTGCCTTCCATCTGTCTACCCTCCCCCATTTTGTTTTCATCTTTCTCAGGTCTGTACATTCTCTTCCTATTCCTGAATCTCTACGCCATGTACGACAAACCGCTCATCATCTCTTTCATTCGTACAAGTTGACAGCGTCACTGTCTTTGCAGCCACATCCACTTCTACTCCGGTATCATAAGCAGAACTCTGTTTTACTTTTGCAATATAATTTGCAAATTCTTCCGGTGAAGCAAAATTTAGCTGATAATTTTCTGCCGTATCTTTAATAACTCCTGCTGCAAAGATTTCATACTTATGTGCAATTCCATCCGGCGTATAAATATGGAAGTAACGATTTTTTTCCCAAAAAGCCTGATCTTTGTATTTCAAAAGCTTTGCAAACATAGCTCCATTATTCATATGATGACCGTAGATGATCGTATTATAGTCTGAAAAATCTTCATGGTTTCTTGCATCAATAAAAAGCGCACCCAGTTTATTATCATTGGCTTCAAATGTTTTTGTAAGGTATGTCTCATTATTCATACAGTGTACAACCGGATAATTTATCTCTTCCGGATTTTCAAACCGGATCCACGCCGCCGTATCTCCATTAATTTGTTTCAGCGCATCAAAATCTACCCGGAAGACATCTTCCTGTGTTTCAGGATCTTTCTCCGTCTGAATAGCTATCTGCTGTACGTTCTCGTACTCTTTATCTCCTTCACTGTATTCAGAATAAATCTGAAATAACTGAAAAGCAGAATATATAAACACGCAAACCGCAATTACAAGCACTATATTGCTGAGTATCGAACCGACGCTTCTGCGTTTCTTCTGCTCTCGCCGACCGCGTCTTCCCTCTTGACGCTGTTTTCCTGTTCTTGCCGGTGTCTTCTGTGCTTTCGATACCTTTCTGCGTCTTCTGCCCCCATGTTCTTCTTCTAAGCGATCAAAAATATCATCATCATAGTCATCATACTCTTCATCATATTCTTCATCGTACTCATCATCATAATCCATTATTTCATCATCATACGGTTCTTCATATTTATGTTTTTTTCTCATGCGATCTGTCCCTTCTTAAATTCATACTCGCTATTCCAAAGTTCTCTTTACAAAAACTCCTGCAATTACTATCAGTGTACAAGGTAACTATAAGAACCGTCAAGTCTATTTTACTTTCTCCGGTTACGGCAAAACTTCAAAGGTTCCATAGAGATTTAGCTTTCCATATCCCCATTCCGGATTTGGGTACTGCCGTCCGGTACTGCGCCCTGCTGCCCTGATAAAATAGTTCTTAATGCTTTTTCCATTCAGAAACGGAGAATTCCCTTTTACTGACGCCCACTCAAGCAAAAGAGCTGCTGCCCCTGCTGTCTGCGCTGCTGCCAGACTCGTTCCGGACCTCTTCACAAATCTTCCACCGGGCAGGATACTGGTCACTTCCACTCCCGGCGCTGCAAAATCCGGTTTAATTTTACTATCTGACAAATATCCCCTTCCCGCCTCCACATAAAGGCTCTCATTTCGATAATCATATGCTGTCACCGTCATAACCGCATCTGAATCTCCCGGACTTGTTACCGTATTAGCCGGTGATGATTCAAGAAAATATGTCTCATTGCTAAGCACCCCTCTTGGCGGAAGCCACATATGAAATCCCGCCTGGTAAATTGCGTTGCTGAAAATACGGAATCTCCAGATTCCTTCTGCCGGTTCAATCATTCTTAAAAAGATCAATGTGCATCCCGATTGACGTTCCAGTCTTACATAAGTTGCCTGAATCCTTGTATTTGAAAAAATAAATCGAATATCCTGAACTTCTCCGCCACGACTTGTAAGAACATCTGCTTCTTCCCCAAATGGTGTCTGAATCTGCATAGAATAAAAATTCGGTGCATTTCCCCAGAATTCCATTACAAATCCCGGTTCCCTTGCACCGACACGAGTCTCAACAACCATTTCCTGTTCTCCATTCTCTATCATACCGCCGAAATGGTGCCGCATGTTGCCCTCATTCCCCGCTGCGACAGATACTGCTCTTTGCTTATAGCGGCTCACACTGTCAAGATACTGATTCAAAGGTCCTTCTCCAATATGAGCGCCAAGATTCGTTCCGAGTCCAATGCAGATGGAAAGCGGCATATTCATCTTTCTTGCACGGTTGATCGCATACTGCACCGCAAACATAATATCATTTTCCTGATAGGCATCTGTTCCCTCAGGAACGAGATAAAATTCCCGCAAATATTCTTTCATCTGCTTTAGTTTCACAATAATCAGCGATGCTTCCGGAGCTGCACCAAGAAAATCCTGTACCGCATTTCCGCTGCCGGCTGCAATCCCTGCCAGAAAAGTTCCGTGCCCATTCTCATCTACAGACGGAACCTTTTTCTTTGGATCATTACTTTCTAACGCCTCATCAATTTCTTTTCCGGTAAACTCCCTGCCATAAGGAACCGTTCTTTTGTTCCTTGCCGCATCACTTTCCTCATCCCATTCAGTAAGAATCGATTGATCCCATAAATAAGCAATTCTGCTCTTTCCTACTGTATCCATAAATGCTTTATTTTCATAATCAATTCCGGAATCAATAATAGCAACTGCCGTTCCCTTTCCTTTCAGATTTAGATATGGCTGATTCTGTACTCTCAGGATTCCTGAAGCATTCAAAGCTTCTGTATCCATAGGCACATAGTATTTGGGAACTGCTCCATAATTATAATCCGCAATGCTGATTTCTCCAATCGATTCCCGTGAAATATACACGACTGCATATATTTCATCTATAATTTCAAAAAAATCATTAGATGTATATTCCTGTTCTCCATGGGTATTCTGGCTGTACTGAAAAATAAAGTCTGCGTATGCTTCATTTTGTGCCGGTAAAACTGCCATTGCCTCACCTTAATCTATGACGTTGTTATATCTATATGCGGTAAATGCTTTAGATAGACAATTTTTCATACGATTTCTGTTGTTCCGGCTGCTGCTAATTCCTTTGAAACTTTTCTTGAAATGCTTTCTGGACAACTTCCGGAACAAATTTTGATGTATCTCTTCCATAAGAAGCAACTTCCTTCACAACTGTCGAACTTAAAAATGAATACTCCAAACTGGTTGTAAAAAACATTGTATCAATATTACTGTCCAGACTGTGATTTGTCTGAGCAATCTGCATTTCACTTTCAAAATCGGTAACCGCCCGAAGTCCTCGAATAATAAGACGAGCCTCATTCTCCCGCGCAAAATCAATCGTCATGCCGTCAAACATTTTTACTGTCACATTTGGATATTCTTTCGTCGCCTCCTTCAGCATAGATACCCGCTCTTCCAATGTAAAAAGCGGAGATTTCTTAGCTTTATTTACAATTACTCCGATAATTAATTCATCCACTACTTTTGCTGCTCTCTGAATAATGTCAAGGTGTCCGAATGTTACCGGATCAAAACTTCCAGGATATACTGCTTTCATTATATTTCCTCCGTCTACTGTTTGTTCCATTTTTTAGTTCTTACATGGCAAAGCCTGCAAATACTGATGCTCCCACAACAGTCATTAGTCCTGCCACTGCGATTGCGAGCCCGCTCATAGCACCTTCAACTTCTCCCAATTCAATCGCTTTCGCTGTGCCAAGTGCATGAGAAGATGTTCCAATTGCCAAGCCCACAGCAATCGGCTCTGTAATATGAAACATTGTACAGATTGCTTCTGCAAATACATTTCCTAGAATTCCCGTAATAATAATAACTGCCACTGTAATTGTCCCAATTCCGCCAAGCTCTTCTGAAATTCCCATTCCAATTGCTGTTGTAATTGATTTTGGCAGCATTGTCACATACAATTCCTGCGACAATCCAAACAATTTGGCAAGTACAAATACCCCGCCAAGGCTTGCCACTACACCGGCCGTAATTCCTGCTGCTACTGCCTTTAAATTTTTCTTTAAAAGTTCTAATTGTTCATACAGCGGCACAGCAAGACATACCGTAGCCGGAGTCAGAAAATAACTGATATATTTTGCGCCTTCATTATATTTTTCATAATCAATTTTAAAAATATTCAACACTCCGATAATCGCAATAACGCTGATCAACGTTGGATTAAAAATGGCAAGTTTCCACTTATGCTTCATTAAAAGCCCGATTTCATAGGCAATCAGGCTAAGTGCAGCACCCAAAAACAACGAATTATTTATAATCTCCTGCATACTGCTCCCCTTTCTTCTTTCGGTTCATCATTGCCTGTGTAACCTTTCCGGTTACTGCCATAACAAACACAGTTGTTACTGCTATAATTATTGCTACCGGAATAAGAACTTCCCTCAGCGAATTCCAAGATTCTATGAGCCCAACTGCTGCCGGCACAAACATTACCGGCATAATTTCTATCAAAAATTTTGATACTTCTTTTACTTGTCCTACTTTTAAAATTCCGCTTTTCAACAATAGCAACATGCAGATCAGACCATACACACTTGCCGGAACCGGAAGAGGTAGTATCACTCTAAGAATTTCTCCCAGAAATGAAACGCCAAGTATGATAACAAATTGTCTCAAATATTTCATAAATCTCCCCCCATAACTCTCCTAAATTTTATATTTATCTTACTACACATGTGAGAAAATTCAACTGTACAAAACATTTTTCTACTTATTTTCAAGAAAGCACCTTTTTCCGCAGCAGATTTTTGTCAAAAAAAACGAAAATTTCTGCCGTAAAATAGCGGCAGCAACATTTTAATTTTAATACTAACTCATTTTTATGCAATTTTCCAGTTCTGTGCAAGCACATAGTCAGCCATCTCATGCTTTTATTTTGGCGTTAACTTTTTCCTGTGAAACATCCTGTCTTTTCTTAAAAATACCCCCATTACGTAAAGAAAGATATGTAGAATTCCTACATATCTTTCTTGTTTCGCCCTTCATATGCTTTGTCCCTCACGACTTTGCTGTTCCTGTCAAGCTACTTTGCATAATACTCATAATCTGATGCGATAATTCCCATATAAATCATATCTACAATTAAAAGCTGAGATGTTCTTGAAAAAATAGCATCACCATAAAAAAGCTGCTCCTGACTCGTACATATCAAAATATCTGCATATTTACTGATAAGTGAATTTTCAAAATTCGTCAGCACAACTGTAGTGGCTCCCTGCTTTTTAGCAATCCGCATTACATTTACCGTATCCTTTGACGCACCTGAATATGAAATCCCAATCGCCACATCTTTGCTTGTTAAATTTCCCGTACTAATTCTCTGATGATAATAATCATCAAAGGCCTGCACTGCATTCCCAGATAAAGAAGCTTTGTTAAAAGATTAATTGCTGTTACATTAGAATTTTCCACGCTGTAAATATCGATTAAGTTTGCAGAACGAAGGACATCAACTAATTGACGAAATGTTTTTGTTGAAAGATTTCGAAGATGATCTTCCATTCGATTAACAGCAATTGAAACTACTTTGCGTGGTATATCCTCCGGCCGATCCATCGGTTTCAAAGAATAACCAAACATCGGTTTCAATTCCTTCGCTTCTGTTGTATCATATCGTGCCAGTTCAACAAGCACAGCATGACAAAATTCTTTATATCCTCCAAAACCTAACGCTTTTACAGTCCTCATCACGGTCGGTTGACTTACACTACACGCTAATGCCAGTTTTTCTAACAGCATTTCTCCAATTTCTTCTAAATGACTCAAAAAATAATCAGCTGTCTTCTTTTCTGATTTTCTCAAATCTCCGTATTTTTCATTAATCAAGCTACTGATTTTATCTTTCATCTTACCTCCTGTAACAAATCTACAAATTCTTTCCCTGTCTCTTTTTTACATCGTTTCTATACTAGCAAACAACCTGTTAGACTTGGCACAAATTTACGTAAAATATATGTAAAATCCTAATCAGAAGCTTTATTGATACAGAATATTTTTTTCAATAATAAAGTTCTCTCTTATCTATTTTCGGAAAAATCTCAATGCATTTTCAAAATACATCTTCTTCACAGCCCGTTCCGGAATTCCTCTGGACATTAAATATTCTGCCGTGCGTGCAAATTTTACCGGTGAAGTCAGTGATTCGTTAATATCGGCTCCATCGAAATCACTGCCACAAGCTATAATATCTTCTCCACCTAACTCCAACATTCGGTAAACATGTCGATAAATGCTTTCTGCGTCTCCTCTTCCTTCTTCATCCAGAAAACTTGTATACAAATTAATTCCAACAAGACCTTTTCTGCGCACAATTTCCTGAAATTGCTGTTCTGTCAGATTACGTTTATGGCTGCAGACGCTCCTTAGATTAGAATGTGTAGCGATAAACGGTTTCTCTGCAATTTCACAGAGATCTGCAAACCCTCTGTCATTCAGATGAGACACGTCGACAACTATCCCTGATTGTTCCATCTTTTTTACTGCTTGTTTTCCAAATTCTGTCAAACCATTTTCTGTACTATGGCCAGATCCAAGTTCATTTTCTCCATTCCATACAAGTGTCAGCATTTTTACTCCGAGTTTTGCAAAATGCTCTATATTTTCAAGTTTTCCAGCCAGCGCGGCACCACTCTCAATTGCCAGCATACAGGCACATCTTCCTTCTCCTGTAATTCTCTCTATATCTTCGGCCGTTCTTGCTATTTCAGCCCATTCCTTCTGACGTTCCACAAGCGTTTTCAGATATGCCGCATGTACATCAACATATTCTCTTGCAGCTTCCCCACGAACAGAATCCGGCACAAACACTGCCATAGTCTGGCACATTCGTCCGAGCTTTTCACGCTCACGCAGTGAAAAATGTGTCTCCTCTGAATCAAAGCCGAGATTCTTTTCCTTCCATAATACAATCGTGTCACAATGCAGATCAAATAAATCCATTTTTAATACCTCTTTTCTTTAGATATTTTATTTTTATTTTACTCAATATACAAATATACTTCAAGAACCTTCCTGTTAGATGCAAAAAAAAGAAGTTCACAAAAGAACTTCTTTTAAGAGGCGCCAACCAGATTTGAACTGGTGATAGAGGTGTTGCAGACCTTTGCCTTACC
>CAUCYJ010000013.1:0-27203 GCA_958446945.1 uncultured Lachnospiraceae bacterium
GTAAAGACCGGATTCTGAAATAATCGGTGTTTTCTGCATCCTTCCGATGGAATCCTGAATCGGGACTTCATCTTTATCCTCCGAATCAACATGATCCTGAATGGCTTTCGTTGCTCTTTCATATCCGAGTGATGATGCTACATCCTTCCCGACGAACCACGGTTCATTATCAATAGTTACTGTTCGGATTTTGCCAAACTCTTTGTTGTTAAAAATTTTTAATTCGTTCATTTGATCTCCTTTCTGTTTTTAACATTTCATTTTCGCATTTCATGCGACAAATTGACTAAAAAAAATGCTATTCACTTCGTTCCTGTTCAGATTTAACTCTTTAGAAATAACATCAGCTTCACCTATCGTAAATGTTTGACCATCCGCCGATAACTTTCTGTAGAATGTAGACCTGTCGATTCCGATCTTTTTCGACATACTTTCAGCATTTATGCCGATCTCGACCATTTTCGCTCTGAGTTTGTTTACATTTACCACTCCATCATCTCCTTTCTTTTTCGCATTTCATGCGACTAATTGTATATTACAATGCCTTGTCTTAAAAGTCAATACTGTTTTTGCATTTTATGCGATTTTTTTTGTTTTTCGAATAAAAGTGTTGCGTATTTGCGAATAATATATTATAATACGTATATAAGGTGGTGAACAAAATGACGATAGGACAAAGAATTAAAAACAGAAGACTCTACTTAGGTTTAAGCGTTGATGAAGTTGCTTTAAAACTTGGAAAAAATCGCGCAACGATATATAGATATGAAAAAGATGATATCAAAGATTTGCCAATTACAGTACTCGAGCCGTTAGCCAACGTACTAGAAACCACTCCTGCTGATTTGATGGGATGGGATGGTTCTAGCGATAAAGGCATCGAAAACGTATTTGTAAACGATAGTATTGAAAATATAATTGATAACATCAGTGCATTTTCTTCAACGGAAAAGAATCATTTCAAAAAATATCTAAAATTAGTTGAAGTAAACAGAAAAAAGGCAGACAATTATATCGAACAGCTGTTATCCATTCAGCAAATGGATAATGATTTGTCAGTAATGGCAGCTCATGAGCGTACAGATATTAAAGTAACAAATGAAATGAGAAAACATGATGATGACATCATGATGGATGACTCTGAATGGGAGTGATACGATGACAATTTATGAGGAACTTTTAGAAGAGGCGAAAAATAGCGGACTCGTAGTACGTGAGAAGCCTCTGTCTGGGAGTGATGGACGAATATTCAGAAATAGAATTGCAATATCTGATAGGTTAAGAACATCAACAGAAAAAGCGTGTGTACTCGCAGAAGAAATGGGACATCATTTCACTGCTGTTGGAAATATCATTGACCAAATGAATATTGAAAATCTAAAGCAAGAACAAAAAGGTCGATTACGCGGATATAACCGAATGATAGGGTTACGTGGTATCATATCCGCTTTTAATGCTGGATGCCAGAATCGATATGAAGTTGCAGAACATCTACATGTCACAGAAGAATATCTGCAGGAAGCTATTGACTGCTATACTGGAAAATATGGTGAATGTACTACTGTAGATAATTATGTTATTTATTTTATTCCTAATTTAGCAGTTATGGATATGATATAACCGCTTCGGCGTTTATATAGAGTAAAGTGGTGTTGAGGTACAGGAGAAAAGAGGAAAATATGAAAAAGAAAATTGTAGCAATGTTATTAGTAGGAGCTATGGCATTATCCATTACAGCATGTGGTGGGGATGCCGAACCATCCAGAGACGCCGAGACAACGACAGAAGCAACAACAGAGCAGAAAGAAGAGCCAAAAGAAGAAGCTCAGCCAGTGGATGACGGAATCATAGATTTTACAGCAGAAAAATTTAATGTAAAATATGTACGACATGAATTTGCGAATGATTATGAGGGAAATAAATGTCTGCTTTACTATTATACCTTTACAAATAATTCGGACGAAAACGCAACAGCTGGAATTGCTGCAAACGTACAGTGTTTTCAGGACGGTGGCGAGTGTGAAATGGGAATTATGGCAGAACAGAACGACTCTATGAACAATTACGCTATAAATGAAGTGCAGCCGGGTGGAACGGTTGAAGTATGCCAGGTATATAAATTGAAGAGTGATACTGAGCTCACAATCGAAGCATCCGATATGATATCGTTTGACAACAAGAAGGATACTCAGAAAATCGCCGTGCAATAAAATAAAAAACCGCCCCAGTGCTACCAACACTGAGACGGTCTACATATCCGAAGATATGCGATTGAAATCCAAGAATATTGTATCATCTTCGGAAACAGCTTGCAATCCAGAACATTCGTTCATGTGCTGGCTGTTATTTTTGTACTCGTTTTTGCATAAAATTAAATAAGGAGATGACGACATGGAAACGAAATACGCTTTTGGATACGTCCGTGTATCCACAGGAAAACAGGATGAATTATCCCCGGATTCTCAAGCGAAGCTATTGAAAGATTACGCGAAAAGTCACGGATATGTAGTATCGAAAATCTTTTTTGAACTCGGAATATCCGGAAGAAAAGCAGACAAACGCCCAGAGTTTCAAAAAATGATCGGTCTTGCGAAATCATCCGATCATCCGGCAGATGCCATACTGGTATGGAAATTCAGCCGATTTGCACGAAACCAAGAGGAAAGTATTGTATACAAGTCCTTGCTCAAGAAAAAGCATAACGTGGACGTAATAAGCATCTCTGAACCACTGGTAGATGGTCCATTCGGCTCTCTGATCGAACGAATTATTGAGTGGATGGATGAATATTACTCTGTCCGTCTATCCGGAGAAGTAACAAGAGGAATGAGAGAAAAAGCGGAACGAGGTGGATACCAAGCACGCCCACCACTTGGGTACAAGATTGTATCACATAAAGAACCGCCAGTGATCGTACCGGAAGAGGCTGAAATCGTGAAGCTGATTTTTGAAAAGTATGTGCATGACGGCATGGGACTGTTTGAGATCGCACGGCTCTTGAATAGCCATAACTTTAAAACATCACATGGGAAAGAATTTGAACGAAGGTCTATCGAATATATCCTACAGAACCCCACTTACTGCGGGATGGTGCGGTGGAATCGGACGATTAATGAATCGAAAGAGATCCGGCCAGAAAGCGAGTGGATTATCGCTGAGGGAGAACAACCTGCAATCATTAGTAAGGAATTGTTTGATAAGGCACAGGAGCGATACAAGAGAGAATACCGTCCACGTGGAGCAAGACCGGTGAGTACGTACAAACACTGGCTATCTGGGATCGTTAAATGCCCAGCGTGCGGAAGAACGATGACTGCCTGCAAGATTGAAAACAATAAGCAGACATACTGCTATTTTCGCTGTTACGGATACTCCAAGGGAAAATGTGCAGCGAAGAACTCCATAAGCTCTCTAAAGCTGGAACCTGCGGTATTGGAATCCATTAAGTCTGTATTGGATACCGGAAAAATAACCTACCGGAAGATTGAGGTTAAAACGGAAGATACTGCGGATTTGAAAACCATACTGGAAGATCAGATCAAGAAAATCGATGTGAAATTGCAGAGAATCAAAGAGGCATACATGAATGGAATTGATACTATGGAAGAATACAAGGAAAATAAACGGATTGTGCAGGGAGAGAAAGACAGTCTAGAAAAACAACTGTCTGAGCTTAAAGAAGAGAAAATAAGCACCAAAAATGAGGACAATGATATGTTGATGAGAGTAAAAAATGTGTACGATATTCTCTCATCCGATTCCGTAGATGCGACGACCAAGAATGAGGTGCTTAGAAGCGTTGTGGAGAAAATTGTCTATGATCGAGAAGAAGACGAACTTAAAGTATACTACTACCACATGCCGTAAACCCTTGATTTTGCTGGGTTTGTTGGACTTTTGTCGGTTGTTGCAAAAAGGTCAACCTTTTCTCAAGAGCGTACAATTATTTTTCTACCTATTATAAAGAAGTAAAAATGGTACAATATTCACCCCTCAGAGATCTGCTCTCCGAGGGGCTTTTTATTAAATAGATGTGGTCTCTTTACTGTAAATTACCGACATGAGCCTTGCATACCATGGCGCTTTAGGACTCCACTTGTAACACGGCATGTCCTTACCATTGTTGTCCTTGTAAATCTGCTGGATGATTTTTAATTCGTCTGGATGACCCAATGTTATTACTTTTTGACCGTCAAAATAATACACTGCACCTTTTCCCTCTACTGTAAATAAACATTTCATCTCTTCTTCTCCTTCCTGTTCGATTCCTGTATTCTGGTTATTTTTTTGTTCGCTGCATGCAGACGCTCTACTGTCGATTGCCTTTGCAATCAGCTCAGCAATTCCTTTTGTGCCTAAATTTCGATATCTGGCCACATCACCTGTGCCAGTGCAGAATAATGTCTCCACGATCATGCCAGGCATGTTAGATGCATTCAGATCATGGTATCCCGAACTGTACTTTACACCACGGTTAGCAAATCCTTTATTTGCGAAATTCTGGCAGATATTGCTTGCGATCGTGTTCATTGTCTGGTTAGATGCATCGTATAACCACACCTCTGTGCCACCCGCTGACGCCGCTCCTGCCGCATTCATGTGCAAGGTGACATAGATATCGCATCCTGCCCCATTTGCCTTATTTGTGCCGTCAGATAACTCGCTGGACACATTGGATGCGTTGGAATTACAATCAACCACAGTATGACCGACTGTCTGTAGCATTGGTACAAGCTCATTGTAGATCTTCCGTACTTCTGACTGCTCATCGATCAGACCGATTGCACCTTTACAATTTGGGGAGTGACCTCCCCTTAAGCCAATTTTCATTCTTTCTCTTCCTCCTGTTCTTCTGTCTCAAATACCTTTTCCAGTTCCTCTGCGGATACTCTGCCAAATTCGTTCTGTTCGCTCATGTTCTCACCTCCTTGTGCGATGTCGCACAATAAAAGAGAGCCTGTTTCCAAGCTCTCCCGAATCTACTTATATGTAAGCGCCCTCTCTGAATCTCTTGTTCCAGGTGTTGTTGGGTCTACCACTACACCAAGGATCGCCAGAACCGCAAAGAGCGCATTGATTACAGTCAATAACTTATCTCCAAGGTCTCCAAGGTCGATGGTAAGACCAAACACTGCCGCAATTGCCTGTATCAACAGCAAGAGTGCCGGGATCAGTGCTACCCAGAATGCCTTGTTTTTAATTCTTACAATCCAGTTAATCTTCTTCATTTTTTATTCTCCTTTACAAATACATTGCTACTACAGCCCCGATCACGGCTCCGATCAGTGCTGTCACGACCCCATCCCACCGTTTGGCTGGTGTCTGTTCCAGATGCGTCACTTTTGCGGTTAACTGCACCAGTGTCTGGTTCATAAAGCCGACCTCTTTGGTTAGCCCCACCATTTCCTGTGCCAACTGATGTACCACATTGACTACATCTTCCACCTCATTCATTCGATGTTTTAATGAGCCGATTTCCTTTCCCTGTTCTGCAATTTTTACTTCAATGTCTTTTTCTGTCATTTCTACCTCCGTCTTTTCTTCCCGCCACCCAACCGCTATTTAACCCATAGCTGGGAGATAAACGGATCACCGCCTTTCTATGCTGTTGCTTCCGGTTCTGTTTCCCATATTGCTACCTCTACTCCGCAAGCTCGCCCATTCCAGAATCAATCAGGATTTCCTTTACCGATTCTTTTAGTAACCTCGGTACGTCCTTAAATTCCTTTTTACCTAACATAATTTGTTGCGCCCATAACATTGCCATCATAAAATCATCCTTTCTGTTTAAAAATAAAATTAAATTTGTTAATAAAGTTATCATTTGTACACAAGCTCCGACATTTCTAATATGCATGCAGTCAACATTGCATTCTCTTCTTGCAGTGTCACAACCTTTTCTTCCAAGGTAGGCTGTTGCTCGATTTCGGGTTCTTCAGGAGCTGGAGCATCTTCTTCAAAAACCGTCTTATATTCTCCTGTTGCTGCATCAAATTCTGTCTTTTTAACTTTCATTTTTATATTCACCTTCCAATGCATAGAATTGAATTCGTGTGCCGTTGGACATGTAAGCAAAGGCATCTGAATATGTGCTATATGCTTTTATCGCTTTTACATTTTCACTTTGCGTCAGTATCCACGTATCATCTACCGTTCTATACGGGTCGTTCACTAAACTGCTATATCCTTTTCTTCTGGCATACGATAGTGTTTTGTTATAGTATTTGGTATTATTTCTCAAATCAATCAATGTTTCCTCGCTTAGGAAAACCCCATTCCTTGCCGGAGACATAGTTTCTCTAGAAAATCCTAGTGTGTTTATATATTTTACAGCACCTGTTTTACCACTTTCAAAAAGAACTGAAACATTTCTGTATCGATATATCCCTGTATAAGAACAGTATCCACTGGCCAACACTTTTATATATTTAGCATTAATTTTATTATCTAAATTTTTTACAACGTAGCTGATCGGTTTTTCGAAATGGAATTTTGTAAAATCAACATTTGTATTGGATACATCCTCGAGATTGACATTAATAATTGCTTCTTCTTTAGATGCAACTACTTTCAAGTGTGTATCATCTATAGGGATTAATGCTAAAGCATCACTTAATTTTTCGACCATAGTCCATTCGATCGGCATACTAAGCATATTTTCAAACGGGTTTAAAATTGTCCAATCATTTGGACACATTAATACTTTCGTCTTTTTTGTAAGTCCATGCGGTTCTGTAGTTGTTCCAATTCCGGTTGCAAAATCGAAATCCGCAAAATGAAACTCCGGATTACCCTGATGGGTATAGTCCGCGAGTAAAACCTCTCCGACTAATCCATTTCCACCTCCTTGCACCTCTCCGACCACTATATTTCCATCTTCCCCGACAATAAGAGCCTTACCTTTATTTTCCACTCCCTGCTGTTTATTCAGCTTAGTCTCCATCTGCGTTGCAAAGTCTTCCGGAATAGACTGCAATACCTCTGCGCCTTTATCCTGTACTTCCTTGATCTGCTTCGCTCCCTCTGCAGAAACATTGCCAGTCTGCTTAGTACCCTCTGCCTGTACTGCCTGTACGGCTTCGGTTTTCGCTGTTTCCACGGCTTCTGTGGCTACCTGTTGCACATTCTCCACGCTCTCAACTGCTTGCGTCCCTGCGGCTTCTACGGCTGTTTTCTGAGCTGTTCCAGCTTGCGTAATCTCCTGCACTTCTGACGCTCCGGCATTTTCGACTGCCTGTATCCCAGATTGCACTGTCTGCGGAAATGTGCTTGCCGTCCGCTCTACACTTTCTTTCATTTGCTCTACTGCGGTTCTGTGTCCTGCCGCAGCTTGTTCGGATTCCTTCGCTTTTCTGACGGATTCTTCCACGCTTTTTACCTGTTCGGATACGTCCTTGACGGTTTCCAACATCTTACCGACTTCCACACGATCTTCTGCTGTCTGCTGTGCGTCTGCTTCTGTTTTCGTTGCTGCTTCTTGGGCTTGCTGACTCAACTGCTCTACCTTTTTGACCTGCTCTGAAATGTCCGAGACGGTCTCTACCATCTTAGCCACTTCCGCTCTGTCTTGCGCTGTCTGTTCAGCATCCAGTCCTGCTTTTTGAGCGGCTTCTTGTGCTGTCTGCCCGGCTTTTTCTGCTCGGTCTGCGGCGGTGTTAACTGCTTCGATAGCTTGGCCAAACAATTTTTTATCTTCCGGCCTATCGTAGGCTTCTGGTTTTGCTCGCTTGGTGACGAGCATGTCAATCTGGTACTCCGTGTTGCCGGATGCTGAATCTCTGAGATAGATATAGGCTACAAGGTTTTTCCCGGTCTCGATTAGTGAGTCTGGTATAACAACATCCGTCACGCCGTCCTTCGTTGTTCCAATTCTCGCAATGGATTCACTCGCTCCTGCAACCGCAAAATCCACCTCCACTGCAGTTGGCAAATCGAGCCCTTGAATTCTCAATATCTGTCCGTAATCCCACTGCCAGACATCACTTACTTTGGTGTGGGTGAAATCTTTAAAAATTGCTGTTACTATTTTATTTTCCAATGTATGCCTCCTTTGCTCAATTCAGCTTAGTTTTCCGTTATCCAAGTTGTTGTTAGCATCCTTTCTAGGTACGACTCATTCTCCACATCTATAGCTATTGTGCCGTTTTCTTTTATTATGTACCTGCCTGTTCCGAATATTTGTCCGTTGGAAACCTCGCTGATTGGTGCCAACACTTCTATTGCCGGTCTGTATCCGTCAGGGATTCTTACCTCTTGTATTTCTTCAATTCTTCCTTTCCACGGGAACTGTGCTTTCATAATAATCGTGCACGTTACAACAAAAGCAGTTCTTATAAGCTTTATTCTGATGGAATTTGATGGATTTATTTCCGGGAACGGTCCCTGCTTTGTGCCAGAATCATATTTGCTGTACGAAGACAAACCAATTAATGGGTTGTTTCCGTTTTGTGCATATATATCTCCGTCTGATAACACAAGCTTCGAACGCCCTCCGGTATTTTGGTTTATATATGCTAGACCTTGCATGGAAAAAGTCATATTTGCAGGATTGCCTCCCGAGTCCTTACCAGAAAATGCAAGGGATGCGGAATTAAGTTCCATCGTGCTGTCGACAACTCCATTATCAATCAATTTGCTTACGATTTTCCCTGCGTCAATATCTATGATCATGATCCCGTTTTTGCTTTTTATCTTACCTGCTGTTAATTCGCCGGCATTCACTGTGATCGCACTCAATGTTTGCACGTCCAGATTCTCGACCGATACGTAATGCAGCACCCAACGACTTCCATCCCATCTTTTAATTGGTTCTCCACTTGCTGTCTGCCAGAGCTGTCCTACTTTTGGATTTTCCGGGGGTGTGGGCGACACGATGATGCCGGATGTTCCGTCCTCTCCATTCTGGCCATGCACTCCGATGATGACAGGCGTTGTCTTGGTAGAGGTTCCATTTGTGTAAACGATTATCTCGTAGCTCCATAAGTATTTTTTTGCTTCCGTCATGATCTGCATTGTCGTAGTCCATCCCGGCGTATTTACCGTAATCCCAGAGTTTTTTTCGCTTGCCAGATAATACTTTGTGACATTCTTAATCCCTACACCGTCTGCGCCGTCCTGTCCGTCTTCACCTTTAATCTTAGTCCAAGCATACTTTTTGTAGTCTGTACTGTCTGCCTGTGTAAAATCGGTATACTGTCCGATGTACTGCTTATTTGTGCTATCTGATACCGAAAAATCTTTTGAACCATCTGCACTGTTGGAATAAGCAACGTGGAAATAAGGTGTTCGGCCGTCCGCTCCAGGCTTCCCGGGCACTCCGTCCGCTCCATCCGCTCCCTTAATCTTACTCCATGCGTACTTCGATGGATCTGTGCTATCCAATAGTTCAAAATCCACATACATTCCGATATATTCCCGGTTGCTGTCGGACACGGAAAAGTCCTTCGTTCCATCCGCACTGTTTGCGTAAGCGATATGGGTGTACTGCGTTCTTCCGTCTGTCCCTGGCTTTCCGGGAATCCCTTGTTCTCCAGGTGGCCCTTGTGGTCCCACAGGTCCCGGTTCTCCATCATCGACTTTAGTAATCGTAACCTCGTAATACCCGCGTTTTATCCCATTTTCCAAAGCCTCAAACGAGTACACCGCCTTTGTATCCACGTCCGTAGCATTTACCGTAACGCTCTTGCCGACATAAAACTCTGTACCGTCTTTGCTCCATCGGAATTGTAGCTTGTCTGCCACATCCACGCCGTTATCGTAAGCGTAAGCTGTCAGAGTAGTGCTACCGATGCCATTTTTAAAGATAATTCCGTTGTTTGTTGAGATAGAGCAAGTATAAACCTTATTTTTATTAATAAGGTCTTGCATCCTCTGTAATAAGCTGTCCGAAATTTCGGATGTAAGCTCTTTGTAGTTTGTAAATACCGTCTTTGCTGTCTTTGGATTTGTAAGACTGCGCACCTGTTCGGACACTCTCGCCTGTAGATAAAGCACTGGCGTCCACTCCTGATCCTGCATCCTTACCGTGTCCCCGATATTGGTATCAAAGTACCCGTCCACCTCGTAGGTCACCACCGGTTCAGATGCAGTTTTGAGATCGGATAAAGCCATACTGCAGAGCTTGTCCTTGCTGTCTGTATCGTACTCTTTTCGCATCAGGATATAAGCATCAGCCTTATTTACGATGTTAGACGGGAACCGGTCCCTTGCCTGTGGTGCCCGGATGATTGCGCCGTCTGTAAAGTACTCGATATTCCCGTTCTCATCGTATTCTTTTTTGTCCAGCCCATTGATCGTCAGCCCGTCTTTCCCGGTCGGCTGGATACAGGTGTATAACTTTTCTGCATCCGTAGTCTTCCGAATTCCGGTAATTCCTTTTCCGTAGCGCAGGACAACATCACCACGATACTCTCCGATTCCGCTGTCCGTATCGCTGTGCTCCCGGTATACATTCAGGACAATCTCTTTTAAGGAGTAATCGCTGTTAAGCACTGTCTCAAACTCGATTTCCGCCGAGAAAACATTGGCCAGAGAGAATAATCTCTTTAACACGGTTGTTGTACCGGTCCATTCGTTGGTAATCCGTTTGTCCGACACCTCATTTAGCCCTAATTTAAGCGTTCTCTCAGCATCAAATACGGCAAGGTACTCTTCAAAGCTCATTGCACTGGCGGCCTTGTATGCTCCTGCGTCCTCGTTAATTAACTCAAAAGATAACGACCACGCCGTAGCTGTGATCGTCTCTTCTGTTTGCTCAGTGTTTACGATATTTAAGTAATAGGATTTACCCTTGTACTTAAACGCCACCTTATTCCCGACCGTAACATGTTCTGCGTCTGGATGCTTTGCATTTACCGTAAAAGTATAGGTATTCGCCGCTCCCTGCAAATACTCATGCAAATCATCATCCCAGTAGTGCATAGACTTTTTGTGTGCATTATCCATAAACGCCACCGGCGTGTTATTTGCGCTCAAAATGGCAATTCTTACATATTCCATCTACAAGTATACCTCCCGTATTTTTGCTTTAATCTGTGGCGGCGGAGATGAAAAGGAGGAGTAGCAGAACTGCACTTCCGTTGTTCCCGGTGGGACTTTAAAATAATCCGTCCCTGTAATCTCATCTCCTTTAGCTGCCATCCCGTTTACATAGACCTTTGTACTCTCTCCGTCTATAGATACCACATCTCCGGCGCGATACCGGTTTGGGACATCCTTATACTTATCGACATTGTCTTTCCGGAATCGGATGCTTTTCAAATAGTTATGCGTGACGTACTGGTTCGTGAGATTTCTGTCTCCCCACTGCCCGATCCAGATCTGGATTTTTTCACATTCCATATCCTTAATCTCTGGTATGTTTCGCTCCATGTAACTTCCATACCAGAAAATCCGCAGCTTTTCTCCCTCTTTTAAAAAGTCATTGTGGCATCCCATTTTTAGGTTAAACGGATTACCCTCGTATGCTGTCGGCTGGAACTCTTCCCGTCTGAGCAAGGTGTTCCCGGGGGCGAACCACTCGATACGCGCCGTATTACCTGTGGCATCACTCTTGTTAATAGACATGGCGCATATCACCTTGTTATCTCCAGTCAGGAATGCAATGGTCTGCGCTCCTGTCTGTCCCATTAATCCGGTTTCGAACCAATGTTGGGTGTAGCAGTAAAAATTCTTTGCCCCACGTCTCCCCTCGCTATCCACCGGGATAGTAAGCGTTCTCATTCCGCCGTTCCAGTATCCGGATGTTGCCTGCCCACCTTTTAATGCCATGACGTTATATCCAGCAACATTCTTGACTTCGAGTGTTCCTTGTGTTGTGTTTTCCGGATTTTGATAAGAGGTGCCGTGATCGTCCTGAAACAAGCTATAACCGTTAAACAGTTCTTCGGACGCTTCGTAGTTCTCTCCGTCCGCCTCTTCCTGTTTGCCAAGCTGGATGACTCCATACTGGCTAACAAGTCCGATAAAGCCGTTTTCATACTGGTGCGTGATCTCATAGTCCACATCTGCCCATTCTGTACCGTTGTTTTGGATGGTAACGGTCTGGTAGCCGTCTTTTTGTACTCCGTCAAAGGAGAATTCTGCGGTTGAGTACGCTACTCCGTCTGGGATGAGCCATGTGATCGTGCCTTTCCCAAACATTGCAACCTGTGTTATATCAAAATTACCGTCAGGGACAGCATAAAAATAGCGATCCGGATAATTCCCAAACACAAGCCTTTTCGGCTCTGTGACGTTTAGAATCTTCTGAATCGCATCATAGCTTGCCAAGATATCGCCTTTAATTTCAAAGGGCATTTCAAGCGTCTTTGATTTATATGTTATGTAGCCAAAATCCTCTCCTTTTGCACTTTCTGCTCCGTCAAGTAGCTCCGACTCTCTATTCACTCCGCTAAACGGAGAGAACCCGGACAATACACTTAAGTATCGCCCGAGTTCCTGATCGTCAAATTTTACTGATAGGCTCAATTTCTATCCCCTCCTAACATCTTCCGAAAACTTGAATTCTTTTCTATTTGTTTTTCCATTGGCGTTGCAAGTACTCTGGATGTCTCCACGGAATCGATTTTATTGATAATTTCAAGCGGTCGGTTTGCGAGTCTGGATAATCGATCTACCGCGTAGATCAGATCGCTATTATCTGTCGTTCTGACCGCTGATCTGGAAGTGACATATCCACTTGCTGTCGGGCTTGCAGACGTTGTAACACCAAGAGCAGCTCCCTGTATCCGGGACACCATCTTGTTTGCCTGTTTTTCCATGTCTTTGTATGGGATATTATCCTCGAATCCAACCCCGATACCGAGCGCCATGTTTTTCCCGACCTGATCCCTAAATACACGAGATGGGGAATGAATTCCAAGTTTGTCTTTTACCCAATTCAAGGCATCTGTAGCAGCGCTCACAGCGGCATCTACTAGCTGTCCGGCTGCAGAAGCGACACCGGATGCAATACCCTTTATGATGTTAACTCCAACGCTGAGCCAATCTACACTCAAAAAAGCATCTTTTATCGCAGAGATGATCTGCGGTATTTTCCCGACAAGGTTCGGTATTGCTCGAATCAAACCGGAAGCTAATTCTCCGATAATTTTAATTCCTGTGGATAGAATCTGCGGAAGATTACTTGCGATGCTTGCTACAAAACGTGCTATCGCCTGAGCTGCAGCGGATACGATAGCCGGCAAATTGTTTATAATTCCATCCACAAGGCGTAAAACCATCTGGACGCCGGATTGTAACACGGATGGAAGTGATGACAAAAGTCCGTTGACAAAATTTGTAATTACCGCCGCTCCCTGCGTAATCAACTGCGGGAGATTCTGCAGGATGCCAAGAGTAAGTTGTGTTACAATCTCAAAGCCTTTGGTGAGCAGTGTCGGAATCCCAGTTGCAATTCCAAGCAGAAACTGGTTCAGCAGTTCCATTCCAGTAGAAATAAGCAACGGAGCATTTTCCATTATTCCGGCAAACAATCCATTTACAATGTTTCCGGCAGCCTGAATCATACCGGCAACGCCATTTTCCTCAAATCCTTGCGTAAGCTGCTCGATTGCGCTGATCGCCGCAGGTAATAACGATTCCGTCAGTCCATCAGATATAGGTTTAACAACTTCGCCTAAGAGCTGTTGTGCATTGTCTTTCAGGGTTGAGATGAGTCCGCTAAACGTCTGACTCTGCTTCTCCATGCTTTGGAAATACTTACCGCCCTCAGATGTTGCTCTCTGCATGGAAGCGGTAATCTCATCCACAGAGATTGTCCCTTTGCTGATCCTGTCATACAAGGACGCCATTGATTCCCCTGTGCTCTCGGAAATCTCCTGCAGTGGGTTAAAACCAGCTTCGATCATCTGTTTAACATCTTCCAGAGACACTTTTCCAGCGGAGGACATCTGTCCGTAAGCAGTAGCAATTCTGGACATCTTATCAGCTGAGCCTTGCGAGATATCGCCGAGCATCATCATTTTGTCCATAGCTTCATCTGCACTAAAGCCATAGTTCATTAACAGCTGTGTGGTATCTGCTAAATCCGGAAGCTCAAACGGCGTTTCTGCTCCTACTTTCTTTAATTTGTCGATTACTTCCGCGGCTTTTTCCGCGGATCCAGTCATAACCTCAAATGATGTCTGATAAGACTCTATGGATGCATTGTATTTTACCCCAGCTACAACACCAGCTCCAAGCGCAGCCGTCACAGCGCCAACCGCAGCAACTGCCACTCCTGCGCCTTTCTTGGCTATTCCACCAAGTTTGGAAATTCCGGAATTAAATCCAGATTCATTTATTTCCGTGTCAAATTTTAATGAGCCATCATAACCCATACTATCCCTCCTTTATGGATAGCACAGGCTCATAGGCTCACTTAAGTGCTTTATTTCCTAATCTCTATTTCTTTTTTGCAAGTCCGACATTTTACATAGATACCGTGACTTCTGGCCGTGTTATCTGCGATTGCAAGTTTGCAGCCGCATACAGGGCATCTGATCCACTCTCGGACTAAAATTGGTTCTTTTCTCATGATTTCACCTATGCAAAAGCATCTCCGATATCGAAATCGGTCAATTCTTCCTGCTTCAATTCAATAACTTTCTGTATTTTCCGAATTCGTTTTCGTTCTTCCGGATCCTTTATTTCATTGAGATTCATCCCTCTGTACATGATTCTTTTTTTGATCTCATTGTCCTCCGAAAGTCCATCAAAAAGCATCCGGAATTTCCACCAGTGCAGATATTTAATATCAATCAGGTCAATCCCGTAATCACGCAAAAACGCTGATAGTATATAGGGGTAATCGATAGAAAAGGAAAAAAGATTCTTCTGCCTTCCTGTTCCGGTTTGACTGGCTTCTCCGTCCGAAAAATCAGCACTCATAAAGTCGCATAATGCGTCAATCGAGAATTGCGTTATTTCAATGTCATCAAGAAAATACTCTCTCAAAATTAACAGTTTATCCATCGGCTTCACATCTTTATCTTTTAACATATCGAGAAGCCGAATATAATCGCGAAAATCCGTCCTGATTCTGACAGCTTTCCCATGTACCATTACCGACATCGGAAGTTCTTCATAAAAGAGATTCATCGGTTCTTCTTCGCCCCTCTCCTGGCTTTTCTGTTTGGCACATACTTATTAACAATACTGTCATATCTGGCCTGCTCACTGTTCCGGAGATCAAACAAAGAATTGGCTGCTTTAACTCTCATGTCCATGCTGTTCTTGCCGAGAAACATTTTTCCGCTCGTTCCGTTTCCAAATAATCGATCATAAAAATCATCGAAAACCTTGCATTGCGCTCTCGTGATCTCGGATACTTTACCAACTTTCGGGACTTTCTCGGATTCCACAACCATTTTCTCGTAGCAGTCCTCGAATTTTTCCATAAAATCTGCATCTGTAAAATCGATGTCTGTTTCAAAATTATTAAATTTCCACTGGCTCATTGGCTCACTCTCCTATTCTTTTTTGTGTTTTTTACCGCCTTAAAATCGGCGGCAGCTACTCCCCCATGTAATCACCCTTAGTGTAAGTAACTGTCTTGGATGTAATATCAGTCTCTGTAACATATCCTTCCTCGATGCCGGATACAGCTTTCAGTGATCCACTGTAAACCAATGCGTCCGTTCCATCTCCGTCAGAATCTGGGATAACTGCGTAAGTTCTCTTTGTCGCAAAGCACTTATCGCCTTTCGTATTTTTCTTGTAAAAATCCACTGTGACGACTTCCACGTGCGCGTCATCCGCTACTTTCTCTCCATCATGAATTGCAGCAATGCGATCATGTACCGGATTGCCTGTATACAGGTCAAATGAGTATTCTGTGGCCGGAGCATATCCAACTACATCTGATCTTTCGGTGCTTTCGTCCACATATTGACGTGAGTACTCTTTTGGATTTTTTCCGTTTGTCATACTGGTAAAATTGGTCATTCTCTCGAATTTTGGCGAACTACCTGTTGCATCCGTGTTTAAAAACGCCACTCGCAGGTGTCTGCCTACTAATTTTGGTGCTGTTCCTGACATACTTATACCTCCTGTGCATAAATTAAGCGGCACTCAATACGATACTTAGCTTTTTCCTCGTTGATATCGTACAAGTAACCACTGTTTAAAGTTTCGATTGATATTGGGTTCTTCTTTTCTTCGAGTTTTGGGAGGTTGTCATTGAAACTCTGCTGTTCCAACCACTCTTCGAAGCTCTGGAAAAATCCACTGTTTTCAATGTTAATTCGTGCGTCTTGGTCATACTCTTCTTGGCTTGTAAATGCGAATTGGAACTGCTTCTTTGCCCCACCGTCCATGTATCTCTGCATGATCGGGTCGCATGGGAGAGGGTCAACAGAGTACCCCATATCCGTTCCGATATAATCCACATTTACACGTCCATCACTTAAAAACGGACATGTGAGAATGTATGATCTGACGCTGTCAATGAGATTTGACATACTTCGCCGCTCCTTTCAGGATAGAGTCTTTGTGACGATTTTTCATGCGCTCAAACCATCGTGATTTTTCCTTGTGCTCGTAATACTGTCTACGTGCATAAGGTGCAATCTGGTTGATCTCACCACTTCCAATTACGGTGCCAAGGGTTGCTGACTTAACAAGTACTCCTGTCCGTCTTGGAGTCTCCGGGTTCATACGCCGGATGCATTCAGAGTCCACGAAAGACTGTGCGTTTGCAAAACCGGATTCCATACTTGGCTTAAAGCTGGGATTCCAGTCAAGTCTTGCCGTCACTTTTCCGCCTTTTGTTGCTTGCGTATAAATTACACCTCTCGGTGTCTCAATCTGGAATTTTTTCTTTCCTTTTGCCACTACACTCCCACCACCTTAATATGCGGGTTGCCGCCAAAAGTATTGTAGTTTGCAGATGTAATTCTAGTCTTGTCCAGTCCGTCCAAGTCCTTAATCGTCTGCATGTCAACCTTGCAATCGCCTTTTACAAGGTAATCGTCTTTCTTAATTTCCACGCTCGTATCCGGGATTCTGACTGTGTAGGTGTCTGCTTGCTTTAACCCATCTGTCGTGATCTGCGACTTTTCGTTTTTGTACCACCATACCTCTGGGATATACGTTCGCTCCCACTCATCCAGTCTGGTTTCCGAGTTGTATTTCCGGCTGTACAGTGTTGCATCTGTGTTGGTTATCATGATTCTACCCCCATATACAAGAGTCCGGTCGGCATAAGATAGAGTTCCAATGTGTCAAATATCTTTCTGCCAAGCAGTTCATCTGCTGTTCCCCCGCTTCCTCCGCTTTCGTAGCTGACAGAGTATCCATCCGTGTTTTCGGATGTGACCGCACGTCCAGAGTGCTTGCTTCTGACCTTTTCATCATTGGCAATCAAATCACAGACAGAGCAGGTGGCAAGCTTTACTTCTTCCATTTCCATATTGTCATCAGCGCGCCCGAAGGTAATCCTCCGGACATGGGCTGATGCTGGAATAACAGATTTATCAAATTCTTCATCTGTTAAATTTCCCCTATATTCAGAGACGTAAAATGTATAATCCGCATACAAGTTCATTTACATCAACTCCTATTTCTACTCCGCTGCAGTATGTACATAGATAGCCACTTTCTTATTATCTTTCGCCTCTGCGATACCTACGGTACGATATCCGAACTTCCAAGCATCTGCATCCTGGTTCTGATCCGGTGTGATGATCTTAGATACAGTGTGCTTCTGATTCTGGATTACTGCATTCTTGTCAACAATCAAGAAATCAATCTTCTTACCGCCTGTTGTTGTAAAGCCGCCGGCTCCAGATGCTGTCAACGTGACTTTGTCGAAAAATCTTCCCTCAGGAACTTCAATCACTCCAGCCCAGCCTTCCAGAACTTTCTTGGATGCCGTTGTATCAAGGTCATCAATATCCCCTTTGAGTGCGGCAGAGATATACAGATAACAGGTTTCCGGCTTTGCCTCCGCATTTTTAATAGCAGTCTTGCCTTTTCTAATTGCCGCAATTCCGGCTTTCGCATCTGCAATCGCTGCTGCCACTTTATTAGTAGATGGTGCGTATCCTGCATAAGATGCAAGTCTCCAAGCGTCAAGCTCCGGAACAACCTGTGTTCTCAAAAATTCTCCGGAAAGACGTCCGAAGGCAACACCTGCAGACTCGATATTGTCCATAGCGTCCACGGTGAACATACGGCCTCGATCATAAGTACATTTCTTAGTCTCGTACTCAAGTGTCACGTCGCCTGCAACATATCCTGTCTGCTTATTGTAATTTGCAAGACCGGACATCGTCATTTTCGGAATCAAAATTTCATTTGCGTTTGCACCCTCTTTTACAAGTTCGTTTGGACCGTCTAATACGGCTGTAAGGGATGCCAGTTTATAAACCTCATCAAGCATAGTAGAATATGCTTTTCTTAATGCAATTGTATTTGCCATATCTTTTTACCTCTTTCTTTCTAAAAATTATTTTTCTGCCGGAAGTCCCATAGCCGCTCTGATTGCTGACAGATTATCTCCACCAACATCGGCACCGCCTCCTGTTGCTCCGACTGCGTTCATGAATGGTTCATTAGAACCAAATAAATAAGCATCAGACTCCTTTACGGTTTCCAATGCTTTTTTGATGTCCTCAGACTGGTTTTTCGATTCTTTCAAAGCATCCATATCAAGCATAGCCATGACCGCTTTTTCGTTGCGACCGCCGGCTGTCTTGATCGCTTCTTTGATCGTGTCGGAAAAGATGCGATCCGCTTCTTTTGCGGCATACTCGGCATCTTTGTCTTTCAACTGCTGATTCAGTTTATCAATCTCGCCCTGCATAGCTGTTGGGTCAACATCTTTAAATTTCTCTAAAGATTCCGTTGCAGTCTCAAGCTGACTCTTGTAATTGTCACGCTCACCCTCTGCTTTGGTTGTCTTTGCCTTTTCAGTGGCAATGTCTTTCCCGTTCTCTGCCATGATCTTATCAATAACATCCTGTTCCAATCCGAGTCCTTTTAAAAATTCTGTTTTCATGTTTCGATCTCCTTTCGCATTAGGTTATTTTTAGGTGTGTAACCATCCACCACGAATTGACTGTTTAAGGTCTCATCTACTGACCAAAAAGGCATAAAAATAACACATATCTCTATGTGCTAATGCCTTACTTATTCGATTTTACAGTAACGCCTGTACCTGTTCTTTTAAGCTCTCTGGTACATCATCAATTGTCAAGTGTCCACCTTTGATTCTGTTTGCTAAAAACTGTGCCATAACTTACACCCCCATTTTCATTGTTGCAAGAATTAACTCCTGCACCGCCTGATCTGTGACTTCCTGTGCCGCCTGTGTTGCTTTCAGGTCGTTCTGTAATTTCCCATAGGCGCTCATTCCGTCATCCACTGCTTCGTATTCTTTGATTACATTCTCTTCTGTCTCTGTGTATCCGACAAAGACAAGGTTACTAAATCCCTCTGGTTTCTCTTCCTTGAGTGGTTTGTAGCCCTCTTTCTTGATGGAGCTGATTCTCACAGTTCCGTTTTCCATGATTTTTGCGTAGTTCATATCATATCTCCTTTCGGTATGTTACTTTAATATCTGGGTCAAGTTCCCCGCCATCCGCTGTGATGACTGTGGTAGGGTAGTAGGTTTTTAAGGCTCGGATAGCGTTCTGCTCGGATTGTGGGAGGGGGATGAATTCGGTGGTTTTGGATTTGTGATAAAATACAAATGGACCACCTCCATCATATTTCTTCTTCAAATATTCCGAAAACTTGGTTTTAATAACAGCACTTTCATCGCTACTGGATGCGCCAATAGCTTCTAGTGGTAGCCTAATATGCACTTCTACTCCACTTATTCCGAATCCTACATCATGCTTACTCCAAACAGAATCTACATAAGTCAATCTGTTACAGAAATTATCTGCCGCTTTTCTGATACCGCTTTGCTTATTATTCATAAATGCAAAATCTACGGTTTCTTCCATCACGTACGAAGGTTTAGTTTCAAATGATTCTTGTCCGGTTACTATATATTTATCGGTGTTATACAACCACCCAATCTCTCCACCCTGTTCTACCAGTCTGTCCCATTTTGTGAGAGGGCGGTCGGATGTGAGGGTGAGGGTTTGTTCGGTGTATGGTTGATATTGTGCAGCGTCTTTCCCTTCGCACACAATTATGTCAGTTATCTCAAGCGTATCACCCGTTCCAATTGCATTTTCAACTAAATATATTCCAATATCAATGTATATATCTTCGTTTGGGGTATAAAAGTTACCTATCTTTAGTAGCTCTCCAATGTTTTTTTCTTTAAAAAAAGCGAACATAGGCGTCATATTAGATGTCCCGACTTTTCTCCCATTTAGAAAATAAGTTTTTCCGGCTTTTAAGCATATACCACCACCTGATACTATCGCATATGCACGTTTCGAAGTAACTGTTTCAATTGCTGTAATTTTTACGATATTATTCTCACGTTTTGCAGTACAAAGGTTCCCACCACTTGCTTTCGCTTTTTCGATATCAAACAAATTCTTCCCAGTAATTTTCACATCAACTTCATACTTCCGCGTTTCCTCATTCCACTTCCCAGAGTTTACAATATCTTGTGGATGTTCTGGTGATACATCTGCTTCCAATATTGCATTTTTTATATCGGTAGGTGCAATTGGTATTGATTCGCTATTGGAAAACAATACTCTTACCAATTTATTTTCTGTCAAAGTGAATTTGATTGGAAGTGGGATATGAGTTTCGGACAACATTTTTTCAAACTTGTTTTCCACTGAATAAAAAACGGCATTCCCCAGTTTCGCACCAGTGCATGTGACTTCATATGTCCCAGATGTGAGATTTATATAATTTTTTGTTCGTACTCGATAATTAGAATCGTAGTTAGTGCCAGCATGAGCTGTAATCGTCCCTTGTTCAAATTCCCCCACTTGAATCACTTCTTTCTTTCCTGCCGTCTTTCCACCAAGCTCCAACCTCTCAAGCGGCGCATCCAAGCTGTTCGGCAGTACCAACATTCCTGTACCCTCTAACTCTACCCTGTCATAATTAGGTGGCTGTGGAGTGGAGACTCCTAGAGGGCATACCATATCCACTCCTATGATTCCTGTTCCATCTACCATTTTAAGCATTGTACTTCCACTCCTTTTTCACTGGTTGCTGTGGGGATGATTTGGACGAGGTTGCTCTTTCCACCGCCGTAAGAACCGTACTGCAATCGCTGTGCAGTCTGCGCCGGAATCAGTACACTTTGTTCTTTTGTCGCGTCCCTTTCCAGAGATGCGTAGATATCGCCGTCCGTGAAATTCTTGACCAGAAATTCTGATGACGCTGTCTCAAATTCAAAAATCAATGTTGCTTCCGCTGTTGGCTGTCTGATTACTTTTACTTTACTCATTTTCTACCTCCTAAATCGTTTTGGTACAGGTGCCACTCTGCCGCGCATATCGTAATAGATGCGCTCACGCTCTTGATGCAGCCCCATTTTCTTACAAAATCTGGTGTATTCTCCGAGTTGTCCTTGATACTTTGCTTTTGCAAGCATCACATCATCTGGGTCAGCACCACCCTGTTTTAATAGCACAGCTTTTTCCCTCTGCGCCCTCATTGCTGTTTCCATTTTACGCTGTTGCTGTCTGGCTTCGTATAAGGTGTATTCCTTGCCGTCAAATGTCTTAGGTATACTTTCCTTGCGGTTTTGCTCTGCAAGCCAAGAATCAGACCAATTCCGCTCTGACACGCCCTTTACAAAAGGATAATACTCATGGTAACAGTTTGCTCCAAGCAATCCAGTGACCGTTCCAAGACCGCATACCGTAACAAGTTCTTTCTTGCTCCACACCTTGCCTTGCCAGACGGCGTGTGATGGTCTCGCTCCGGCGTGCCACGCAATCTCAAAATGTTCTGTTCCTAACTTCTCGGCGTTCATTTCCGTGATTTTCCCAGTAAGCTGTGATGCTCCCGTCATAACCGCTCTCCTTGCCGCCACGTCTACCCTGCTATGCCACCCAGAAGCATAATCAATGCTCCTGAGTCCGCTGTTTGTGAGCTGAGTAACCACCTTGCGAATCATGGTATTGTAATCAAATGCTCCGTAAACAACGCCTGTGATAGCCTTATCAAGATATCCTTGGTAGATGTCGGATAATGGAGTTATAACAAGCCTGCCGCCGTAATCCACATAAAATCCCATGGACTTTGTGACGTTCCGCAGATCATCATTGCTCTGCTGGATAAAGCCGTCTGTAAGCTGTTGCAACTCCTTATTATCCTCGTAGGGGATATATTCCGCATTGACCTGTTCGTATATGTCTTTGTTGCGGACATATTCCCAATCGATAACCTTGTCATACAGTTCAAACACTTCCGGATATGACAGGTTCAGCGTGGTTTTTACCAACTTTTCGATGTCCTCAGAAGAGTACCCGATGATCTGCAACCGGTTAATCTGCCAGTCTGCCGTGCTTGTGATTTTTCCGGCTTTTTTAATTCTGCGAACAATGTCCTCCAAAATCATCTGCTCCAAATCCAGAAAATGCTTTTCAATCTGACCGGATAGCTGCTTCTTGTAATCTTCTTTCAATCAGATCACCTACTCCATAACTTGATTCTGCTCTGGCAACATCTTCTTTGCTGTGGCTTCATCCTCGTTGTACCATTTCATGCGGTATTCCAAGTGCGACATCACGCCCATACTCACATCTTGCCTGTCCTGCTGGCGTTCTGTTTCCTCATCGGTCAGAATAGAGTCATTAAACTTGCAAGAGAACTCATATCCCGAATTAAGCATGCTGTTGTAGAATGCAAGCCCTGCGGCGAAGTCTTCCAAGCAATCACATAGATTGTTCTGGATTGCCGTTACTCGGTTGTACTTCCGGTTCTTTGATGCTTTAATTTCCGTGGCTGTTTTCGCTACTTCCTGCGCATCTGACAGGTCTCCATAAGCAAGACCTACGGAAAATTCAATTTCACGCTTATACTCTTCCAATCCACGTTTAAAGGCTTCATCTCGCATTTCTGGGGAATACTCTTTCAGGAGTTCCTGATCCTTTCCAGCATCCAGATTCATTCCCCGGTACAGTTTGTTTTTAAGTTTCGGTAGTCCAAGTTTTCCGGTTGCCTTGTCTTGCTTAAGCGCTCTATTATCCACATGGATAGCACGCTCGCCCGATTCGTATTCCCAGTCAAGCCTTGCCCCCTGTGTATCCGCTTTCCGAATCAGTTCAGCGGCAGATTCATATACTGATACACCGCAGGCAGAACCATCCACCTTGTTTTTAATTGGATTCCTGTAATATCCGAAGTCCATTCGATTCATGCCGGGGTATGTAATCGGTCCAGGTAGGATATTTTCCCACTCTTCCACCGCTTCTAGGCTGCATGGAAGACCGATATCATTTGCTGTCTGAGAGTGGAAGCACTTGTTTTCTATAGTCAGATTTCCGTCCGTGAAATAGTGCCGTTCAAGCCTCGTGTAATAATCAGCGTCCCCAACCTTTTTTACGGTCAAAAACGCAATATCATTCGGCTTTCCATCATTCCCAAAACTGATCGGTATGATCTTGTCGGCTGAGACAAATTCTGCAGCCGATTCTCCCAGTGGTTTCAGGACGAACGACCCCAGAGCAAGCCCTTCTTGCAGGTTTTCATTCAAACTCGTGATATTCTTCTGATAGATCTTGTCCAGACGTTCATTACTTACACTGGTTTCCATTTCCACAAGTGCGCAGTCTGCAAACTCTCGGCAAATTCCGTCCTCAATCCCAAGAGAAACGATGCTATCAGAAATCCAATCTGCATCCCCATTTAACATCTGTCTCCATCTGTTGATTGCATCTATCATGTCGTTGGATAGTGCGATATCCTTGCCGATGATCTGTTTTAATGTCGTATATCCAAACATCCTCATGATTCCTTTCCATAATCTCTTAATTCCATCAAACATCTTCCACCTCTTCGATTAGGTATTTCATATCACGTTCAATCGTGTATTCAAATGCATCCAAGCTGTCAATGTCAGTGCTGCCGTCATCCAGACGCTCATCTTTCCCAACAGCTTCTTTGTTCCAGACCGCATCTGAAAAAGCAGTTTGCAGAGATTCGCAGTCTTTTGTAATAAAAAACCGCCCAGCCCCCATGAGCTTGACGGTGCATCTGATTCTGTCGTTGATTGGTCTTTTCTTCGCTGGCTTGACAGCGATCCACGGAAACTCCTTTTCCACAGCGTTACGGATAGAATTACCAAGCACTGTCTCTGCATTATCCCAGAATACGGACTCTACGTTACAATACTGCACGTAATCACCTCTTTTCACGCATACCGAATATTGTTCTATTACTTCTCTGATAAATTCGCAAAACAACTCATTCAACCTATTGCTGTCGATGTCTTCTTTTTCATCTTTCGCCGTGATTCTACGTGATTTTAGCGCAATTACATCTCTGTAATTATCCGTATATCCTCTGGCAACGAATGAGTGGCCGGATTGATTACCGCCAAAATCCAAGCCGATCTCGATTGATGTGATATCCTCTTTCCGAAATTGCTTATGCTCTGATTCCTGTGAGAGAACATCCACGATTTCGCATTTGAACGCTTCTGGGTTGTCCGCAAACCGCTTGTAGATTGAGCCATCAGCCCTCTTCCATAACCCAAGGATGAGTCTGTCATAATAGATTGTGCCCTCATATTCCTTGCAGAGCTGCTTAACAAATTCTGGATCCAAAAATGGATTGTTAAATATGGTGTATCTTTGGAGATAAATGTCCAACTCCACATTGTCTATAAACTCTTTCAACCAATGCGTAGGGTGTTCCGGGTTGCAAGCCCCATCAAAGCAGGAATACGGTTTATCAAGACGGGATTTTAACATCTGGAAGACTTCTTTGTTCCACTTTGCAATCTCATCCCCGTAACAATACTTGATGGATGCTCCCTGTATCTTTGCAACCTGACTAACCTTTTCTGCTCCAAGACAATAGACATCTTCGCCGCATACTCTAGCCACATTCCGGTTGTTGATATTGCCAATCAGCTCACTTGTATATATTTCTCTCATCGGCTGTAGGACGTTTCGCTCTATGGATTCTTTTGAAACTCCCATAATGACATTCAATCCGGGCTTTCCTGCTCTTTCTCTGATTCTTTTAGGCACGATATAAGCAGTATCAACATAAGACTTTCCAGAACGAACCGCTCCAGACTTGATATTCCATCTATGCGTAGCGTTAATTATGTACTCATTTTGTTTCTGGCTTAGCTGCATTGTCATGCAATCCTTTCAAGATTTCATCCAGCTTCTCAATCGCTGTCCTATCTTCATATTCCTGCTTATCTCTCCACTTGTCCGGTTTCCGGTTCTTCAACCAGAAGATCTGGGCTGTAGTGTCCGGCGCTACTTGCTTTGTGACCTTTTTCGTAGTTTTCATCTCATCGAGTTCCGGTATGTATTCTCTGGTCGTTTCCGTGTACTCATATCCAAGCGCACGTTTTAGCAAAGCATTCTCAACTTGACGATCAACGACCTCTTTCCCTCTTTTTAGGGTGTCCGAAATGTCCGAATACTTATCTTTCCAGCTATTTAATGTGCTTCTGGAAATCCCGATATTATCTGCAATCTGCTCGTCCGTCAGACCATCTCTCGCCCATCCCTCTATTTTTAGCAAGCCTTCCGGCTCTATCCATTCCTGATATTTACCTTTCGCCATCCGACTCACCACCTTTAAAACATAATAAAAGCACCCATCTCTGGATGCTAAGAATTTAGGACTACTGCAAAATGAAAGAATTATAACAGCAACAAAACCAAAATAACCAAGTACACAATCAAAATTTATAGGAAAAAGGAGTAACTTGCAGTAGTCCACAACGGGTATAGCAGGACTCGAACCTGCGACACATCGGTTAACAGCCGATTGCTCTACCAATTGAGCTATACACCCGTAGGATGCCTTTTCTTGACATCCTTTACCCTATCCGCACTCGGGTACTGACACAAAATATAGATTGCTGAATCTATTTGTTTGTTTTGCAGATCTGCGGATATCTGCGTTTTGGCACCATTGCAATGTAAGTCCGGTGTGCACTCCCAGAACAGACCTCAGCTGTGCAGCCTGCATCTTACATCACAAAGCCGTGTGCAGGGGTCGAACCTGCTTGCCCCAACTGACCACGGCATAAAAACACCGCCAGACAAGAAAGGGGAGAAGTCCGGCGGTGTTCCGAATGTTTGGAAAGATTTTGAAGTCTTTCTTCTGACTCCATGTTATACTATATATTATTCAAAACGAACAATGTGAACAAAACGAACAAACTTTTATTATTCTTTCATCCACCTCTGAAATTCCATTCTTGCACTATCTCCTGTGCAATTTCCTTTCATTTTCGCAGCCACTTCATCCCACGTCAGCCCCTGCATCACCTTGAACCGGATAATCCTCTGCATCCTTACCGGAGCTTTATTGATTACTCGCTCTGCCTTTACTTTAATCAGCTTCGCATTCCTCTTTCGCTCTTCCAGCAGTTTTTCTTCCTCATCCACATTCACATGACTCTCTACACATCCGGAAATATTAAAGCTCTGCGGCTGGTATGGAAACTCCGGATTACTGCCTATCACCTTATCCTGTAAGATCGTCTTTCTTCTGTGCCGTCTGATATCTTCTTCTGTTTCTTTTACCAGAGCTTTTGCATCCATGTACTCATAGATTATGTTCTTGTCCAATTCAATCACCTCCCGGGATCCGCTCTTTTATGTTGTATTTCTCTGCTATGTAGTCCACAGTGTCCTTATTCGCCCTCTCACGGCTTTTGAAATCACAGGCAAAGGCTTTATGCTCCTGTTGCTTTAAAGCTGTCTCGCAGGGCTTTTTCGTTGCCATATCATGTGCATCTATCTTTCGGATGACTCCTGCCGTTTCCTTTCTACGTTTCATGGTATCTCTTGTCATTCCTGCATCACCTCAATCTCTTCTCCGGTCAATTCTTCCAGCTTCTGTTCCATTTCTTCCACTGTCATTTTCTTCGGCTCTTTGCGCTCCCATATGAGTTCGAGGTTGACATCATGCATGATACTGTTAATTTTTCCCATGCGTTTAATCTTATATACCCTAACTATTTCAAGATCGCTTACCATGCTTTTTAAGTTTTCGTTATAGTCTCCTAAATCCGCATATCCATCTTCGCCAGTCAAAAAGCCGCCTATAACAAGTCTTTTCCCGAAATAGTTATCATTATATTCGAC
>CAUCYJ010000014.1:0-26108 GCA_958446945.1 uncultured Lachnospiraceae bacterium
TGCCGCCGCAATATACATTGGTATTTTTGTATTTCCATATCCCTGGAACGCTGCTGTAACAAGAGTCATTATAACATTTCCTGTAAATCCTATCACTACAATTTTCATATAGCTTTGTGCAAGTGTCAGAATTTGTGGATCTTTTGAGAAAAATCCAAGGAAAATATCCGCACGGAAAAATAAAAAAATCTGCACAAGCAAAACAACTGCTAATTCTGTCAATAACGTCTGCTCCATAATTTTTCTGCAGTTTTCTTTCTTTCCTGCACCATAAGCGCGCGCGATCAGAACCGTGGCACCAATCGCCACTCCTTTATAAAATACCCACAGCGTATCCGTTATCCTGACACAGATTCCCTGTGCAGAAATATCATTTGCCAGAAGTCGTCCAACCATTGCTGTTGTAATAAGACTTGCTGAAATCTGAAGAATATTTTCCAGGATCATCGGAATAATGATGTGGTAGATTTCTCGTTTTATTTTCTTTGTCTCGTACAAATAATCCTCCCTTCTAAAAATAAGTGCCAGAGGAAAACCCCCCAACACTTATTTTTCATCCTGATTATTATTTACCGAATTTTGCTTCCATTTCTTCCTGTTCATCATTTAGAACTTTTGCAGGATCTGCATCCTCTAGGAGTACTCTTGCTACACAGTTTTTAGACATTTCAATTGCTTCAGCAAAGTTAGATGTGTAGTTTACCTGAGGTACTGTTTTACCAATCTCTGTAAACATATCAAATAATTTCTGTCCGCCAAAGTATTCATCGCCTTCCTGGAATACTTCTGACTCTAACGCCGGAAGGTATGACGGATATAAACCATAGTTCTGGAATCCTTCTACGTTTGCATCAACATCTTCCATACAGAATTTTACAAATTCTTTTGCTGCTTCTGCATTTTCACTTGCTGACGGAACTGCAAGAACTGATCCACCATTAGATGCGCCCATTGCTTCTGCATCTGCATCAAATTTCGGAAGCGGCATACAAGCCCATTTACCAGCCTGATCCGGAGCTGCATCTTTAATAGAACCAACCATCCAAACTGCCTCTGCAATACAAGCATATTTATCAGATGTCATACCTGCAACCATATCATCCCAAGAAGAGTTATTAAATGTAATGCCTGCTTCGTACATTTTTTTGCACATTTCCATCGCTCTGATAGATTCTTCAGAATTTACCTGCGGATTCCCTTCTTCATCAAAATAGAACTTACCAAGCTGCATTAACATAGAACGGTATGTAGCATCATTTCTTGACTCTGCCATACAAAGCATATCAACGCCTGTTTTGTCTTTCAAAACTTTACCGGCTTCAATAAAATCATCCCATGTTACGATATCTTCTGCTTTGATTCCAGCTTCTTCAAATAAATCTGCACGGTAGAACATTCCACACGGGCCTGAATCCCACGGATATGCGATAATTTTGTCATCAATTGTACATTCAGCAATCTTAATCGGGAAGAAATCATCTTTATTGATCATATCAGTAAATTCTTCAAATTTTCCCGGGAACTTCTCGCCGAATTTTGCCATCTGCTCTCCTTCAAGAGATACAATATCCGGAAGTCCGATTCCAGACTGCAGACATGTTGTCATTTTCTGATATACCTGCTGAACACCCATTTCTTCAAAGTTAAATTCAACATCTGGAGATTTCTCGTTAAATTTTTCTGCCTGCGCCTCCATATGAGCTAACGCCACATCCCAGCTCCATACAGTTACTGTTCCGGATAATTCTCCATCCTTAGATCCGCCTTCTTTCTTCGCGTCGGATCCGCCACCGCCGCAAGCAGCTAATGATGCTGTCATTGCTGTTGCCATTAAAATTGCCAATAGTTTCTTTTTCATTTCATTTTCCTCCTTTAGATGAAATTTATTCTTTTACAGCTCCGCCCATCACGCCGGCAACGAACTGTTTCTGAAACACAAGAAAGACAATTAAGATTGGTAATACTGCAAACACTGTTGCTAACATAATTACACCGTAATCTTTTCTCCATGCAACTCCGTCCAGCATAGAAAGCGCCACCGGGAAGTTATACATAGATTTTGTTCCTAAAATGATCAACGGCCACATGAAGCTGTTCCACATACTCATAAACATGTAAATTCCCATTGCACCAAGCGCCGGTTTCATAGAAGGCATAACGACTTTCATAAAGATTGAAAACTCGCCATATCCATCAATTCTCGCCGCCTCGATCAACGATGTCGGGAATGCCAACATATTTTGCCGCATCAGGAACATTCCGAAGGCTCCTGCCAGTCCAGGAAGGATCACTGCCTGATATGTATTTGCCCAGCCGATATTATTCATCAACGTAAACAATGGCACATACATTACCTGTCCCGGGATCATCATTGTTATCATAATGATACCAAAAATAAGGTTTTTCCCTTTAAATTCATATTTTGCAAATGCATATCCTGACATGGAATGGAGAAGCATTGCCAATCCTGTATAAGTAAATGTCAAAATACAGGAGTTCAACAGAATTCTTCCCAAATCCAGGCGTTTATTTAAGTTTGCCAGGTTCGCTAATAAGTTTGTGCCAAAGAAAAGCTTTGGTGTCGCGCTTAAAATATCTGCATTTGTATTTGTTGCTGATACAAACATAAAATAGAATGGAAACAGAGAGATAAATGCTGCAATAATTAAAAATACGTATGTAAAAATCTTTGACGCATTCGCTTTACTCTTTTTCATTAATCTTCTCCTCCTTTCGACATTCTAAACTGAATGATTGACAAAATTCCAATGATTACAACGAGTGCATAGCTGATTGCGGCTGCATAGCCAAACTTGTAATATGAGAATCCTGTATTATACAAATAATGTCCAATCGTAATAGTAGCATTATCCGGTCCTCCGCCTGTTAAGATGAAAGATTCATCGAATAACTGCAATGTACCGATTGTTGATGTAATGCTGACAAATAAAATGATAGATTTTACCATCGGAATTGTGATATAAAAGAATTTCTGGAACGCATTTGCTCCATCGATATCTGCTGATTCATATAGTTCCAATGGAATATTCTTCAATCCTGCAATCATAATGATTGTATTGTATCCTGTCCATCTCCATGTGATACCAATAATGATTGCCATTCTTGCGCCCCACACAGTATTCAGCCAGTCAACCCCAGTGAATCCAAGTGCTCTTAGTGCATGGTTTACAAGACCAAAATCTGTGTTAAATAATAATTTAAACACAATTGCATATGCTACTAATGCTGTTACTGACGGCAGGAAGATACTCATACGGAACCCGGAACGGAACTTTAAGAAAGCCTGTTCCACCATAACTCCAAGTACCAGTGAGAGTACTACCATGACCGGTACCTGTACTGCCAGATAAATAAATGTGTTTTTCAGCGATTTCCAAAAGATTGGATCTTTGAACATCGTAACATAATTCTGAATTCCACAGAAAATATACTGTCCGTCTGTAAAGTCCTGGAAACTCAGTATTAATGACTTAATAACCGGATAAATCATAAATACAGAAAACAATATAATCATTGGTGTCAAAAACAGATACGGTGCATTTTTCCTTGTCATTAAGCTTTTTCTCTTTGGCAGACTATAATCTGCGTCTGTTTTGCTGCTCATTCCTTTACCTCCATTTTATTTAGAATGCATTTTTATTTTCCGCTGATGCTCCATTCGAATTCGAATACTTCCGGATGCAGACGATCTTTCTCAAGACATTCTGCTCCCCAGCTTGCACTTCCAAGGCCATGCTGTGCATAATCGATACAAAGTACAGTCTCTTCCATCGGTTCTACTTCATTCGTATGCGTTGCTTTTGTAAGCGCTTCCTGCGTATAGTGCAATGCTCCAAATGCAAATGTATCTTTCGCTTCAATGCGGAGAATACGTCCATTCATTCCTGCAAATTCTACCCATTTTGTATCCTCATGGTTTCCTGTTTCCTGAGGTACTACATATGGGAAATAGAAGTCTGAAACTGTGCTTTCAAAGCAGCCAAATCTGTTTCCTTCTTTGCAGTCCTTATAAGTTTCCAGAGGTCCTCTTCCATACCATTTTACCTGTTCACATCCTTTTGGAAGAACGTAACGCAGCCCAATTCTAGGGAAGGATTCCGGAAGCTGATTTCCAACCGGTGTTCCGTGGTATTTTACAGTGACTACTCCTTCTGTGCTAATACGATACTCAGCTTTAATTAAAATCTTCCATTCAAGAATAATCGGCGCATAGAACTGTTTTACGGCAATCACAACTTCATTCTCTTTCTCTTCTACCGCAACATTTTCCACAACATTACATACATGATCGATCATACCTGTCTGCCAGATTTTTCTTGCATTAATATCATTATCTACCGGAGCACGCCAGAAGTTCATATCTCTTCCTTCCTGGATCAGCGTTTCTCCTTTGAATACATATTTACACAGATTTCCATGAACACGGTCAAATCCAACTTCAAAGTCTGTTCCCTGAACAAGGATCACTCCTGCCTCCTCAGATACTTGAATCTCTGCCGCCGGAGCTGTCTGAACTTCTTTCACACCTGCCTTTAATAATTCCTGATGGAATGCAACTTCATGGTGTTCTTCTGCTGCCCACACCGGTTTCTCGCGATATGCAACACGGATTGTCATCCAACAGTCTTCTGCTGCATCCTCAAGCTGTAATTCTTCCGGATGATAAATCTGAACCTGCTTCATCTCATGCGGTTTGATTCCGCTTAAGTCTATTGCTACTTCTTTTACAGTTGTTCCTGCTTCCGGATATTCAATCACTGCTGTTGCTTCCAAATGCTCTAATCCCTGGAAGTCATATTTATTTTCTACCGTGATCATTCCTGTACATGGATCAAAGCCGTGGAAAACAACCGGTTCCAGCACTTTCTTCACTTGCAGAATTGCCGGTGTCGGTGTACGGTCTGCCTGAATCAGTCCGTCACAGCAAAATGCTCCACTGTTTGGATGATCTTCATAATCTCCACCGTATGTATAATAGGATTTTCCATTTTCATCTGTTTTCTTTAAACCGTGGTCAACCCACTCCCAGATGAACCCACCCTGAAGGCGAGGATATTTCTCATAGATTTCCCAGTATTCCTTTAATCCTCCCGGACCATTTCCCATTGCATGAGCATATTCACATACCACATGCGGTTTTGGTTTTGAAGTATCTTTTCCAAGCATCTCCAACTGATGGTGTCTTGTGTACATCGTACTGTAAACATCTGCAATAGAAGCATCTCTGTCTTCTTCATAGTGGATTAATCTTGTCGGATCATATGCTTTCACAAATTTTCCTTCTTCCACAAAGGCAGAACCAAATCCGGATTCATTTCCAAGTGACCAGAACAGAATAGATGGATGATTCTTATCCCTTCTTACCATACGCTCTGCACGATCAACATAAGCTGCTTCCCAAAGTGTATCATCACTAATACGGTTCATTTTCTTTGTATAAGACATCTGGTTACATTCCAGATCTGCTTCTTCCATCACATAGAGTCCAAGTGTATCACACATATCCAAAAATACTGGTGTCGGCGGATAGTGTGATGTACGAACCGCATTAATATTGTTCTGTTTCATCAGATACAAGTCTGCCAGCATATCTTCTTCTCGGATACAACGCCCTGTATGTTCATTCCAGTCGTGGCGGTTTACCCCTCTTAATTTAATCGGAACGCCATTGACATAGAACAATCCTTCTTTTAAGCAGATTGTCCTAAAACCTGTCCGACAGGAATACGCCTCAACAACTTCTCCATTCTGTTTCACTGTCATAACAACATCATATAAATACGGAACTTCTGCTGACCACGGCTGTACTCCCGGAATCTTCTGGTCGATTACAACCGTCATTTTTCCTTCCTGACATTGCTTCTCATCATCTGAGTCTGCACCAGAAAGAATTACCGGATGTTCTTCCGCAAAAATTTTCTTCTCTCCATCATACAATTCTGTCTCTACCGTGAGTTCTACTGTCTCTAATGTATGATTTTCAACAACAAGCTCTCCATGAAAATTTCCTGTTGAAAGATCTTCTTCCAGTAATGCGTCAATCTTATAATCTGATAAATGCACGAGTGGACGGGTAATCAGCGCTACATCTCTGATGATTCCTGCAAACCACCACATATCCTGATTCTCCAGGTAACTTCCATCAGAATATTTATAAACTTCAACAGCAATCACATTTTCTCCATTTTTTACATATGGTGTAATGTCAAATTCTGCTGTGTTTCTTGGACCCTGGCTATATCCAACCTGCTGTCCGTTTACCCATACATGGTAAGCGCTTTCTACACCATCAAACCGTAACATATATTCTAATGTATCCTGTTTTTCCACCTGCAGTGTTCTGCGGTACACACCTGTCGGATTGTCTGCCTGGATTGTCGGATCATCTGTAATCGGAAATAGCGCGTAAGCATCATTATAATGCGGATGATCATATCCATTTAACTGCCAATGTCCCGGAACCGGCATCTGATCCCATTCACTGTCATCAAACACTTCTGCTGTGCAGCCTTCCGGAACAAGGAACGGTGATGTAAAATAAGCAAATTTCCATGTTCCATTCAGACAAGTATACTTTCCGCTCTCTTCTTTTTTCTTTGTTCTTGCATCTTCTTTCGACTGCCATCCTGTGTAAAATGGACGAACCGGCATCCGGTTTCTTCCAAGCACCTTTAGATTACTCCAGTCCTGATGTTGATAATTAAATTCCATATCGACCCTCCTAAAATCATTTCCTTTTTTTGTAATATTTTTCTGCCCGTCACCGGCAGTTTGCTTTTATCTTTTATAGTTATAACGGCTGACTATCACTGCAGCTCCCCCGAATAATCAGTTTATTCGGAACAACAACTTTTACACTCTCTGTTCTCTCAGTCATCATCCTCTCTAATAGAAGACGTGCAGACATCGTTCCGATCAAATCATTAGCAAGACGCACACTTGTCAGAGGCGGAGTCATAAATGCCGCTGATTGCACATCATTGCATCCAATAATCGCAATCTCATCGGGAACACTGACTGCGTTTTCTTTCAGTGCACGCAGAAATCCAATTGCAAGACTGTCATTTTCTGTAAATACTGCTCGCGGAAGCTTGCGATGTTCTCTTAAAATTTTCTTTCCGAGCTCATATCCATCCGTAATATAGCTATTGTTTGTCAGCCAGACAAACTCTTCCCGGAACACTCCTCTTTGCTCTAACATCTTTTTAAAATACAGATAACGCCTGTCTGCCTTTAGTGAGCCGTAAATCTCAATCCCATACGTTCCGATATAGCCAATTTCCTCATACCGATTTCTTTCAAAACATTCTACTGCTTTTTGCACAACACTCTCAAAATCATTGACAATGTAATCTGCATCCAGTTCTCCCTCTTCCAATTCAAAATCTGCACAGACAACAGGAATACTGGCTTCTCTAAGCAATGTCCTCAACTCGCTCGCATGAAACCACAGCCCAGGATGACCGACTAAGACAATGCCCTGAAAACCTGAAAACTTTTCAATTCCTTTTTCCATCGTATCCAGAAAGATCTCTTCGACTTTCATGCCATTCTTTTCCAGTTCCCGTTTTAAGCTCAGACGAACAATCTGATAATAGCTGTCTTCAATTTCCAGCAATTCCTGATATAAAAGAAAGATTCCAATCTTTCCCTTCGGCAAGTCTACAAATGTATGTTCCAACCGTTCTGACCGCCCCCGGTATTCCAATTCTTCAGCTGCTCTCAAAATCCTCTGTCGCGTTCCTTCTGATACAGAAAATGTTCTGTCATTCTTTAACACTCTTGAAACTGCGGCCTGTGATACGCCTGCCTTTGCTGCCACATCCTTTAACGTCGTCATTTTACCACCTTTTTACCAAACAGTTTTACTACTTATTTACTTTCGAACTTTTTCGATAATGTAATTATAGCATCTGTTTTAGTACCTTTCTATTATTTTATTCTATTTTTAATTGTTTTTTTGTGTATTTTTATCTATTTTTCACCGCTTTTTACTAATTTAGTTATTTATTTTAGTAATTATATTACTAAATTTTTGTTATTTTTATATCACTCCAAAACATTTTTTAACCATATTTTACTTACATATTGGTAATTTTATCATAAAAAATTGCTAAAATCATTTTTTGTTACGAAAAACACCTCTTTCCTGCGTTTTCTCCCTGTCATTTTTTTCTCACACTCAAAAAAAGACAGCACGTTTATAAGTTTATACTCAACTTTAAACGTACTGCCTTTTTTCGCACTTTGCTTTTCTATTTTCCTATCCCTCAGCACTCATTGCTATTCTGATTATCTGCGCCGTTTCTTCGGTTCTTCCTGATTTTTCAAATAAATCAGAAGTAGCCCTTTTAATAGCAACGCATCATCTACAATAATTTCATGGTAGCAATGAGGTATGATAACCTGCGCCAGACCTCCTGTGGCAAGCACTGTTGCTTTTTCTCCGAGTTCTGCTTCAATCCGTTCAATCATGCCATCGATACAAGCTGCATTTCCATGTACGACACCACTCTTCATACATTCTGTAGTATTTTTACCAATAAGGCGCTTAGGAGCCTCCAGGCTAATCTTCGATAACTGGGATGTTCTGCTGACAAGGGAGTCCAGCGAAACTCTTATTCCCGGTAAAATCATTCCTCCGATATAGTTCCGCTCCCGGTCTACAACAGAAAGCGTCGTCGCAGTTCCCATGTCGATCACAATCAGCGGCGGCTGATACTCATGCAGCGCTGCAACTGCATTGACAATCAGATCGCTTCCTACCTGAGCAGGATTATCCATCTGAATATGCAGACCATTTTTCACTCCCGGCCCCACAACCATTGCCTTTAACCCCGTTACTTTTTCTACCGATTCTCTCATCTGATTGGTAACCGGAGGAACAACAGAGGAGATGATGACACCATCCAGATCTTTTCCTTCTATTCCATATAATTCTAATACATTTTTAATACTGATTGCATATTCCAGAACTGTCTTTGTTGCATCTGTAGAGAGACGTTCCACAAATATAACGTCCTCCGCCGTCCGCAGACATCCAATTACAATATTTGTATTTCCTATATCAATTGCAAGTACCATCATTGCTTTTCATCCTTATCTTCTCACAAATTTTATATGCAGCAGTGTGCGGGTTACAAGTGTTACAACACAGACTGCCACAATTGCTTCCGGAATACCATTTACAAGAATTACCGACAAAATCACACCATATAACGATTTGACCGATACATTCTGCACCGCAGCATAGCTTTCTCCAAATAGTACATAAATTAAATTCATAACGAGCAGCGTGTTCGTAAGAGAACCTGTCAACCCCGCCATTCCAAGCGCAAGTGTTTGTTTCTTCGGATAATCTTTTCCAATCTTATCAAACAGACGATATACACAGTACGGCACAACACCTACCAGAATTCGCGGAACAAAGCAAATAATCAGGCTTCCAAATCCACCATGTATATCTCCCACACTATAAAAAGGTGTGAACACAAATGATGTCACAGTCGGATTCAGCGTTGCATTTACAAAGCTTGTCAGCCCGAAAACAAATCCAAGTACTGCCCCCTGCACCGGTCCAAAGAGAATCGAACCTATAATCACCGGAATGTGTATAATGGTCGCTCTTGTAAAACCGAGAGGAATAAAGCCAAGAAACGGGGTAAATGCCATAATAACAATTATCGCCGCAAACAAGGCAATCTGTACAATCGACATTGTCTTTGCTGAATTTCCTGCTCTTACTGTTTTTGTTTCACTCATATTTAATTTTCCTCCTTGTTATTATTCTCCTTTCCGGAGATACAATACGGTGACATTATAGCACACACATTTTTCAAAAACAACATTTCTCCCTTACTTCTCTTTGTTTTCTGCGTGCATTTTTTATGAGAATATGATAAAATGAGTCCAGAATTTTTGGAAAGGACTATCATTATGTTAAAGGGAAAAACTGTCATTCTCGGCGTTACCGGCGGCATCGCTGCCTATAAATCTGCTTCACTTGCCAGTATGCTTATCAAGCAGCACGCAGAAGTTCATGTAATCATGACGCAAAACGCTACAAACTTTATCAACCCGATCACATTTGAGACATTGACCGGACGCAAATGTCTAATCGATACCTTTGACCGGAATTTTGAATTTCAAGTAGAACATGTATCTCTTGCAAAGAAAGCTGATCTTGTAATAATCGCTCCGGCTACGGCCAATGTCATTGGAAAACTCTCTTTCGGAATTGCAGATGATATGCTGACGACAACCGTCCTTGCCTGTCAGTGTCCGAAACTGATTGCTCCGGCAATGAACACACGCATGTACGAGAATCCAATCGTGCAGGATAATCTAAAACGTCTACGAGGATACGGTATGGAGATTATTACTCCTGCTACCGGCTATCTTGCCTGCGGGGATACCGGAGCCGGAAAGATGCCGGAACCGGATACGCTGCTTCAATACATTTTACGGGAACTGGCTTTCCCAAAAGATATGGAAGGTCTTCACGTTCTTGTAACTGCCGGTCCAACAATCGAAGCCATTGATCCTGTACGTTTCGTTTCCAATCACTCTACTGGCAAGATGGGATATGCCATTGCAAGAAACTGCATGCTCCGCGGAGCTTCTGTTACATTAGTAAGCGGACAAACTTCGATTGAACCACCGCCTTTTGTAGATGTAGTACCGGTTCTTTCAGCCCGCGATATGTTCGAGGCCGTCACTTCCCGCAGCCAGGATCAGGATATTATCATCAAAGCTGCTGCTGTTGCAGATTACCGTCCAGCTCAGATTGCTGATGAAAAACTCAAAAAATCCGGTTCGGATATGATTCTTACATTCACACGAACTGATGATATTCTCGCTTTTCTTGGAAATCATAAACAAAACGGACAGTTCCTCTGTGGATTTGCAATGGAAACAGAGCATTTAATCGAACATGCCAAAGCAAAATTAGAGAAAAAAAATCTGGATATGATTGCCGCTAATAATTTAAAAGAAGCCGGCGCCGGATTTGGCACAGATACCAATATCATTACACTGATTACAAAAGATAAGACAAAAGAATTGCAGCTGCTCACAAAAGACGAGGCTGCGAAAGAATTGATCGACGAAATCCTTCGTCTAAGAACCTCAGATTGTTAATGAAACAAAAAGCTGTAGATATCAGAGAATCCTCTAAATATTCTACAGCTTTTCATCATTTTATTTTGCTATTGTGCGTTCTCCAAGAGTCACATCTACTGTGTTCTCTGTATACTCCCCTGTTGCACTCGGCACTCGCACTGTTACAGAAACTGTTTCACCTGCTTTATAGTACTGCAAACGCTCCTGAAGTGTTGCCATGCTGTCAATTGCCGTTCCATCGAATTCCACAATAATACTTCCTTTTGTCAAGCCTGCCTTCTCGGCCCCGCTTCCTTCAGCAACTTTAGAAATGTATACACCTTTTGGCATACTGTACATTGCAGCATTCTCTTCTGCCACGTCAAATCCTGTAATACCCAGCTGACCTTGCTCACCTTCATTGACTTTCGTCCGTGTTGTTCGATTCATAAGGTCTTCAATGATATCACTTACGTCCGAAACCGGAATCGCATATCCCATACCTTCTACAGCGCTGTCTGCAACTTTTGCAGTGTTAATTCCAATGACCTCACCATTCATATTCAAAAGAGCTCCACCGCTGTTACCTGGATTAATTGCTGCATTTGTCTGGATATATTTTACAGAATTTTCTTCTGCCTCTCCTTCTGCATTAGAAGAACTCAATGTACGGTCTTTGGCGCTGACAATACCATTTGTCACAGACTGTCCATAGCCAAGGGCATTTCCAATCGCAATGACAGGCTCTCCAACCTTCAATTCAGAAGAATCTCCAAGTGTTGCAACTGCAATCTGACTCATCGTATCCTCATCAATCTTATCAAGCGGAACTGCAACTACAGCCAGATCTTTGTCCGGATCTGTACCCTTGATCTGAGCCTCTACACTTGTATTATTTATAAACGTTACTGTCAATGTATCACTTCCGGAAACAACATGGTTGTTACTTACAACAAGAAGTTCTGAATCATTCTTTCCGATAATAATTCCCGATCCGCTGCTCTGGCTCTCATATTCCTGCGTTCCCTGGAAAAAGCTCTGTACTTGCTGAACACTAATATTCGTGATGGAAACAACGGAAGGCATTGCATTTTCCACAATCTCAGAAATATCTGAAGTAACAGTACTTTTTGTCTGCGTCAGTTTTGTACTATTTACATTTGTACTGGAACTGGAGGTGTTCTTCGTTGTACTTGTTGTCCGTTCAGATTTGCCAAGCACTCTTTCCACCATATAGTTCGATGCCTGAAATGTAACAGATGCCACTAGTCCAAATACCATCCCGGCACAGACAACGGCAACTACCTTTCTGCCTTTTTTCTTCGGTCTTCTATTCTCTGGCTCCTGATTTGATTCTGTATAATTCTGATCCCCATCATTTGGAATCTGATAACTATATTCATTACTCATAATATAAATCTCCTTCCTGTTTTCTATGATTGTAGTTTACTGTCTAATTGTGAAAGAAATGTGTTCATTTCTTAAAAAAAAATTGAAAACAGGATGGAAATTTTCCACCCTGTTCAAATTAATCTAAATCTATGAAATTTAAAGAAAACTCTGCTGTGTCTTTTGCTCGCTTCTTACGATCATAATCATCTTCATAATCGTCGTAATCGTCATCATAATCGTCATAGGAATCATCATCATAAGAGTCATAATCATCATCATAGTCATCCTGATCCGGTAACTCATCATAAAACTCTTCGTCTAATTCATCCTCATAATCATTTTCCAACTCATCATAATCATAATTCTTTTTTTTCTTTTCTGGTGTCCGTTTTTGAGAGGATTTCACTGCCGTCTTTTCTTTCTTTGCTTTCTTAGCTGCAGTTTGTTCTGCCTTCAGCTTCTTTTCATATTCATCTCCAAAATCTTCATACCAATCATCCAATTCTTCGTTGCGATGTTTCAGTTTTACAGCAAGAACAATCAAAATAATTAACATGAGAATAAATATTGCCCACACACCGATCAAAAGCTTACTTAAATTTTCTTTTAATTTTGACTCAATTTTTCCCAAAAAACCTGTTGCTTTTTCTTCTGTATCTTTCGCTGCTGTTACCACATATCTCTGATATGTGGCTTCAGCCGCATCATACTGATAAAAATTTTTCTGTCCTGCACTATTTAATGCATATACGATATAAAACTCCTGTCTGGAAGCGTCCTGCCACGCCGGATAAATAACGCTATTCATTTCTACTTCTGTACTCTTATAATCACTTGGAAGTTCCATATCCGGTTTAAACTGCATTAAGAAGATATCATTTGTATCAGAAAGACGGATTTTCTCACATGCGGAAAACTCTCCCTTCTCTGCATCATAGAGAAACATATCACTTGTTCCGTCTGCACCTGTCAGATAAATCATATAAAGACCGCTTGTTTCCTGCTGCAGTACCTGACATTCCTGACCCTCATATGTCAATATAGTTCGCACGAAACCTTCCGGAATCAATACATCTGCAAAACTTCCATTGATATTATAATTAATTCCATTTACCGTTACCATCGGTCCCGTTCCAGTAGCAGCAGATGACTGCTGTACAGTCCCATCTCCCGGTTCAATCGTCACTGCCGAAGAACCAAGTGTAACATCCAATGTCTCATCATCATAAAGGTATGCTGTATATCCTGACACCTCAATATTAGTGGTTCCTTCTGACAGAGCCCGAAATTCCATCGTATAGTTCAATTCTGTAACTGAACCATCACCGGTTGTAGATAAGTTTACTGTACCGCTTCCACCACTGGCATTCTGCCCACTGACAAATTCTAACTTCGCCGGATCATATGTTACTGTAATATCACCGTCACCAATCGGAGAACCATAAGCATCCAATTTCGCTTTTACTGTTACCGTTTCTCCCACTTTCGTTGTAGGATCAGAGAACGTAAGCACACCACTTGCTGCATGTGCCACTATTGAAAAACATGGAAGGAGCAGGCAGAACGCCAACAACATTCCCAGCTTCTTTTGTATCTTATTCATCATAAACCTCCTGACTATTCCATCATTTCTCCCGAATCCCCACTGTTTCCAGATTCGTCACTTCACGTACTATCACTATTATTTTCTAAATCTTCATAGCCATTATCACTATTACTGCTATCACTGTAATCTTCTGTATTAGTTTCTTCAGTATAAGATTCATCACTGTAATCTTCGTTCGAATAGGTATTATAATCTGTACTATTCTCTTCGCTACTGCTGTTACCATTTCCCTGTCCGCGGTACAGCATTTCCTGTCCTATCTGTACAACCGTAGAAGAAGGTGTGTATGGTGTTCCTGCACCATAAAGAAATTGATGAAGTCCTGTCACATCCGCCGGAAGATCATTCACCACTCCTACGCTTCCAATGCCAGAAAGTGTATTATAGAACTGATTATACGGAAATCCCTTGCTTTCTCCTAACTTATACTTAAACGCATCCTTAGCATAATCTAAAATTTCTCCAAGTGATAAGCTTGTGGAAATCTGCGGAAATACCTGGTCAATAATTTTGTTGATTGTAGAAAGACTTGCCGTCTGTGCTTTATCTGTAATTGCCTGAATCAGACGTCTCTGACGTTCTGTACGCTGCTGATCGCCTCCGATAATACGAATCCGGGCAAATGAAACTGCCTGCACTCCATTCAGCGTCTGCATTCCGCCATGTTCCAAAGGAATCCTCTCCTGCCCTACTACCTTTGATGTCTCCACCTGATAATTGTTCAGATGCGGAACTTCATCTTCTGTCACATCAAGCTCTACTCCGCCAAGTGCATCAATCACACTGACAAGCGCATTAAAATTTACCGATACATAATCTTCAATATTTAAGTCAAAATTCCGATTCAGCATTGAAATCGCTTCCTGCGGTCCCCCGAAAGCATACGCTGCATTGGCTTTATTATATGAACCATCTTCCATCTGTACAAGCGTATCTCGATAAACAGATGACATTGTTATCTCTTTCGTCTCCCGGTCAAGCACTGCGATAATCATTGTATCACTCAGCGTTCCTTTTTCAAGCTGTCCAGTACGGGAGTCCAATCCAAAAAGAGCAAATGTCACTACCCCTGTCTGGTGCTCTACCTCATCGGAAATACTAAGGCGCTTCGGATCTATCTTCTGATAGTCAATCTTTCCTAGTTTCTGTGCAACAATAACGATTCCACAGGTCATTAAGAGCAAAAAAGTTCCTCCAATAATTGCAGCCACTTTAGCTCCCATCGACCAGGAAGAAAAGCCTCTTTTCTGCTTTCTTCTTCCTCTTCTTCTCCTTCTTGTAGCCATAATCCTATCCTTTCTCGATATGTTTACAAATATTCAAATTCCCACTTATATTAGCGTATTTTGCCGGAAATTTCAATATTTATACAGAAATTCCCTACCATCTCTCCCACTTTCTACTCATTTTCCGGATAAATTCCGGATAATTCACTCACTTCATTGCTAATTGATTGCACAATCTCAGATGGCACATAGTTCTCTTCCGCAAAAAGAAATTGATGAAGCTGAGTCACATTATTCGCAATACCAACAGGAATTACATAGGATGCATTATCTCCTGCAATCCTATCCGTTCCTGCAATTTCAAAAGGAAAACCACGCATCTCGCCAATTTTGTAAGACAACGCATTCGCTGCAATACCAAGCAGCTGTTTCTGAGAAAAACTTGTTGAAATCTGCGGAAGAACTTTATCAAGCAATTTGTTTAATGTCAGAAGATTTGCCTTCTGAGCTTTCTCAACGATCTTTTGAAGAACAAGTCGCTGACGCTCTGCGCGCTTATAATCGCCTCCATCTGTATATCGGATTCTTGAATAGGAAACCGCCTGCACTCCATTCAGTTTCTGAAGTCCTGCCTCTTCAACTTCCTGCACCGACTGTCCCACGACTTCTGCCGTCTCCACCTGATAATTATTCATATGTACCCGTTCTTCTTCTGTCAGCTCAATTTCAATTCCGCCAAGAGCATCCACAATATCTACAAGAGAATTAAAATTAACGCTCACATAATTTTGAATATCCAGATCCAAATTTCGGTTCATCAATGCGATTGCCGCTTGCGGGCCGCCTCTTGCATACGCACTGTTGGCCTTTGCAAACTCACCGTCTTCTTGTTTTAAAAGCGTGTCTCGATAAATAGAAATAATTCTGACATCATCCGTCTCATTATTAATGCTTGCCACCATCATACAGTCACTTCGAACACCGCCATCAATCTCTCCATCTCTTGAATCCAGACCAAACAGCGCTATATTGGTATATGGACCTGTATCACGGTACACTTCCAGTTTCTCTTTATCTAGCTTTGTATAATCTATCTTGTCAAGCTTCATCACTCCATAGGCAACAACACAGAGAACTGCCAGAATTACAAGTTCAGATACAAGAAGTAGAATCCGTTTTCTCTTTCGTTTCCTGCGCAACTCCTCCTTCTGCCTGCGAACCTCCTTTTTAGATGGACGTCTGCGTTCTCCGTAGTCCTCCTGCTCTCTTCTGGCCGCGCTACGCTCTTCATAGCTCCTACGGTCATCCGACCTTCTTCGCTCATTTCTTCTACGGATCTCTTCTCGTCTCCTGTGTTCTTCTGCGCTCATATGTTCTTCTGGCCTTCTTCGTTCCGGATTCTGTCTTCTTCCCTCCGGTCTGCTCTGGCTGTCATACTGTCGCCTGCTCTCTTGTCTTCTATATTCATCGCTGCGCCGCCTGTCATCCGGCCGACGCCTTCTGCCTCTCTCAGAATTTCGTCGATCTGTCATATTTATACTCCTTTATGTTTTCCTCTTTTCCTGCCGCAGATCTTCTCCCGTATCATCCGCGCCACAAAACAAGTTACAAATACGATCCGATTGCGAATCATCTTAAAAATTCCATAATGCTTCATATCGGATTGATTTTCTCCATGTCTTCGATACAGCAATAAAGGCTTCTCACAAAAACAAGACGCACCAAACAGCGCATCTCCCAGTACTCCGATCCACTGATCATGCATCTCAATACAGGACGGAATCGGAACAACGATTTCAAGAAGTTCCCGCCGAAATGCCATACAACATCCAATGTAGCTGTTTTTCACAATATTTTTGAAAACTCCTGCTCCCGCATTTCGAAAATCAAAAAAAGAATCCATTATAAATTCTTTAAAATTTTCTCCGGCAAATACATGGGCATCGTGTATCACTACCATACACTGCTTTTCTCGAAAACAATTCATAACTGTTTCCACCTTTGTATCTAGCCATATATCGTCCTGATCTGCCAGAAATATGTACTTTCCTCTCGTATGCAAAAGCGCATGTTCTACATTCTTCTTGACGCCTTTTCCCGGCCCCTGTATCAAACGTATTCTGGAATCTGTCTTCTGAAAAGAACGAATCAAATTAATTGTTCCGTCTTTTGATCCGTCATCCGAAATTACTACTTCATCTTCTTCGCCAAGCTGATTCAAAATCGAATCCAGCTGTGCTGCCAGATAACGTACTCCATTATAAGTCACAACAGCGACTGAAATGCGGATTTGATCTACCACAGCTTCCACCCCCATTTATGAAAATATTTCATCATCGAAATAATATGACAAAGTAAAAGCTTTCTATTTTTGTGCGATCCCTTCTCCCAGCGGTGAATTACGGTTGTGTCCGGACAATAAACAAGACGCTTTTCCTGCCTTACCCGCCGGCACAAATCCGCGTCTTCCATGTACATAAAATACCGCGGGTCAAATCCACCAAGCCTGCAAAACAACTCTGTGCGGATAAACAAAAAGCTTCCCTGCGCAAACGGCACTTCAAAAGCTTTTGTATAATCCATTTCCTGCATCGTATGGTATTGCTGCCTTTTTCTGAAACAGCCCGGCAAAAACATGCGGATTCCCATATCCGCTACTGTAAGTTCTCTTCGATATGCGTCCTGACGCATTCCTTGTTCATCTACCATTCTTGGCACAGCCATTCCAATCGTCTCATCCTTCATAAATTCAAGTAAAATTGAAAATGTATCCTCTTTCAAAATAATATCGGGATTCACAATTGCATGGAACTTTGACTCCAGATTTGGAAGCACATAATTATGTCCACCTCCAAATCCGAGGTTCTCCCCTGTTCGCATATAGATTACATCAGAGAATTCCCCGGCCAAATCTGCAAGTAAATTTGGCTGAATGCTGTTATCAATGATATAAATCTGTTTGGATATAGTCGCAGCGGTATGCTCCTCGATGGAACATACCGCATTTCTCACATCTATCTCGTTATGATAAGCTACAATTGCAATTGAAATATCTATCATGATGATCCTTTTCCTGTCAGCACTACAAGGACTGTACGGAACAAAATCCGCATATCCATTCCCAGCGACCAATTAGATATATACTGGGTATCCAGTGCCACAATCTTTTCAAAATCTTTAATATCGCTCCGTCCGCTGACCTGCCACATTCCAGTAAGTCCCGGTCTGATACCAAGCCTTGCTTTATGATGGAGCTCATATTGTTTAAATTCTTCCACGGTCGGCGGTCTTGTCCCAACAAGACTCATATCGCCTTTCAGCACATTCCAGAACTGCGGAAGTTCATCGATGGAATATTTACGCATAAATTTCCCGATACCAAAGATACGGGGATCATTCTCCATCTTGAACATGAGCCCTTTCATCTCATTTTGTGCCATAAGGTCTTTCTTCATTGCATCTGCCCCAACAACCATCGTACGGAATTTATAAAACTTGAACTGACGCCCATTCTTTCCGACACGTGTCTGTGAATAGAAGATTGGTCCCGGAGATTGAAGCTTAACAATCGGTGCAAAAATCAGAAAGGCAATTCCTGTAAACAAAAGTCCGACAAGACTTCCGACAATATCCATTGCCCGCTTTAAAAATAACTGCCTCGTAGTAGCAATCTTCATACTGGAAGTCAAAACCATGTATCTTCCATAATGCTCCACCATCTTATTTGGCATCAACTGTGATTCTCTCACAAGACTGAAATGAACTGTAAGTCCCAGTTCAATCAGCTCATTTGCCAAAGCCTCACTGCCTTCCCGTGTATCTCCATGAATAAAAATCTCATCTACCACATTGAGACGGACATATTCAAGAAAAGTATCTGCTGCCGCAACAACCGGTACTCCGTATACTTCCTCACCAGTCTTATCGACATCCAAAAGTACTACACCTGCTACTTCAAATTCTTTATAGCGATTATCTCTAAAATCAGAAACACACTCCAGCGCATATCTCTCTTCTGTAATAATGATCATTTTAGAAAATTTCTTTCTATGAATCATATATTGTCTTACAATAATCTTCAAAATACATCTTCCAAAATATTCCACAAAGATAGATGCTGCCCAGAATACAAGAATAACCTGACGAGAATAAATTTCCGACTGCTTTGTTACCCACAGATAAACAGTGATTCCAAGAAAAATCGCTGTACAGTGCATAATAACCGCTTTTAACTCCTGAACTCGATTCCTGCGTAGAATCCCAGTATAAGCTTCTGTAAAAAATACAATTGAAAGATCCAGCAGCAGCAATACGAGCGCAAGCCTGTCGTAATAATCCTGAATCACAGGAAAGCGAAACATCTTATCCACACGAATCATATATGAAATATAAAATGTAATTTCCAGACAAAGCGCATCTAACAGTAAAAAATCAAGATGCTTTACCCAGCTTTTTTTATTCTTCTTGTACATAATATAATTCCTTTACCAAAAATGACTGTTCTATCATATAACAGGAGTCTCTGAAACTCAATATATTTTGTCTTAAATTTTCCTTAATCTGCCCAAATCACTCCAAAAATATGCACAAATTTAGGATAAACTTTTCTTATTATACCATTGAATGAAAAAAAGGGCAAGTTTTTAACAAAACCTGCCCTTTCAGCACACGTTTAATCTATGACTTTTTGTCATTGTTTTTCAAAGAATAATCACATTTTATCAATGAAAAATTCACGTTATAATAGGGATCTCCCTGTTCAAGAATTTGGCTCCAACGCTCTTTCATGTAATCAATCTCACTCTGAAAACGTTTCAGCTTTTCTTTTGTATCTTCTTTTCCCCGCGTTTTTGATTCATAATGATACAACTCTACATTCGGATTATATACGACAAGATATCCCGCTTTTCGGATTTTCAAACAGAAGTCTACATCATTAAATGCTACTGCCAGATCTTCCTCAAATCCTTTTACCTTCTCAAATGCATGACGTTCTACCATCATACATGCCGCTGTCACCGCGCTTAAATCCTGCTGAATCGATGCTTTGTGAAGATATCCTGTAAAACCTCTCGACATACCGGTAAACATATTTCCGGCAATCCCGCCAATTCCAATAACAATTCCTGCATGCTGGATGGTATTGTCCGGATAGTAAAGCTTCGCCCCTACAACTCCAACATGTTTTCTCTGACAATGAGACAGCATTTCCGTCATCCAGTCACGATTGATTACTTCTACATCATTATTTAGGAAGAGCAGATAATCTCCTGTGGCATGGCGCACACCAAAGTTATTGATTGCCGAATAATTAAATTCCCGCTCCCAGTAAATTACCTTCAGCCAGTCACGTTCAATTTTCTTATAAAACTCAAATGTTTCGCTCTTTTCACTATTATTTTCTACAACAATAATCTCATAGTTTTTATAATCTGTTTTTTCCCGAATGGAATGGATACATTTCTCAAGAGACGCAATTTCATCTTTATTTGGAATAATAATCGACACCTTCGGGTTTCCAATTACCGGATATTTTACCCGATAAAATCCAAGATCTTTTGTATGACTGACCTCACCATTTTCTCCCACTCGTTTTAAATGTTCTTCAATAGCTCGCTTTCCTGCATCAAAGGCATACATTTTACTGGCCGGATTGTCCGCAGTAGAAGCCTTATGGGTTCTCCAGTGATACAAAATTTTCGGTACATGATAGATTCCTCTCGCCTTCTCTGTACAGCGGAAGATTAGATCATAGTCCTGCGCACCATTAAATTCCGGATGAAATCCGCCAACCTCATTCACAATTTCCCGTTTTGCCACAAAAAAGTGACAAATGTAGTTGTTAGAACGCAAAAGATCTTCGCTGAAATCCGGTTTAAAATGCGGCTGAAAATGTTCTTTTAAATCTGCGGTTACCTTGTCTTCATCTGTATAGATAACATCCGCATCTTCCTTATTATTAATCACTTTCACAATCTCATAAAGTGCATTTGGCGCCAGCAGATCATCATGATCCAGAAGCGCTACATACTCTCCGGATGCAATCGACAGCGCTTTATTCGTATTCTGAGAGATTCCTTCATTCTCCGGAACATTGATCACTTTCAGGCGTTTTGTTTTCTCCTGATAATGTTCCAGCACCTCGATTACTCCCTTATTATCTACGCTGGCATTTGCAATACAAATTTCCCAGTTATGATAAGTCTGTGTCCCGACTGATCTTAACAACTGAACAAGAAATTCCCGTGGAGTATTATAGACCGGAACAAGAATACTGATCAAAGGTTCCTTGGCAAAATGTTCTTTCCGCTGTTTTGCCAGTTCCTCCTCAGATGCCTTATGATTCTCATACCATTTCCCATAATCTGCTGCTTCTGCCTGGAAGCGCTCTTTCATTCGAAACCAAAATTCTTTCAGTCCGTAATGTCTCAAATACAGTAATCCTTTTTTTATATTATAAATAGAAAGTTTCCGAAGCACTTTCATCCAGGCAATCCGGTATTCCGTTTTTTTCTTATCACTCATACTAACAGTCCTTACCTTATCTCATTATCTTGCTGATTCCATGAATTCCTGGTACCCATCATACTCTGCATGTCCTGTCGTCAGCATACTTCCGTCAACAGTAATTTTGATTCCGTCACACACATATGCCTTCAAAAAAGTATTGCAAACACTTCCCATCGTCAGCATTTCTCCACTTGTCCCCTGACTTCCAAGATACTCTGCAAAATTCCCTGACAAATCTACATCCAAAAGGCGTTTCCCGCCTTCTTCTTTCAACTTACAGCTGTTCGCAGTAATATCTTCCGGAATTACATTCTTGTATGCAAGTTCATTTAAGATATTTGCTGCTGTCAAGTCCGGAATAACTGCCAATGTTGTGACAAATCCTGTTGCATCTTCATTGCTGCTGTACACTTCAATCTCACGCTGATTTTCTGTCTCTTCCCGCAGTTCTTCTTCCGTTTTTTCTCCATCTGCTCCGGCATCATCCTGTGAAGTTTTATCTTCTGACGCTTCTTCTTCTTTCCCAGCAGTCTTATCCTGTTCTTCTGTTTTCTGCTGCTCCTGAACTTGTGCATCAGTTCCTGCACCGGTACCCTGTTCCCCGCATGCAGTCAGCGCAAGAACCAACACCATCGCAGCAACTGTTCCAATACGCCTCTTCATAGCACACCTCATTTCTCTATCGGATTACTTCCAGATAGCGCTTCAGCGCATCCTGCCATGACGGCAGCCGCTCAAATCCATTCTCACTTAGTTTCTCTTTGCTCATACGGCTATTGTGCGGTCTCTTTGCCTTTGCAGGAAATTCATCGCTCGTAACCGGATTTACCTTCACATTCATGCCTGCCTGTCTGAAAATTTCACAGGCAAATTCATACCAGGAACAAAAACCTTCATTTGTAGCATGATATCTTCCGTATTTCTCTGTCTCTACCATATCTACGATCAGTCTTGCAAGATCATATGTGTATGTCGGTGAGCCGATCTGATCATTTACAACGCTAACCTCATCCCGTGTTTCCCCAAGTTTCAGCATTGTCTTAATAAAGTTCTTTCCATTCACACCAAATACCCATGCGATTCGGATAATAAAGTATTTCTCGAGATTTTCTTCTACCGCGAGTTCACCTTCATATTTTCCAATTCCATATGCATTCAGCGGATCACGTCTGTCATCCGGCTCCCACGGACGTTCGCCTTCCCCATCAAACACATAATCTGTACTAATGTACACCATCTTCAGGTCAAGCTTTTTGCATACCTTCGCAATATTTTCTGTTCCGGTTGCATTTACCTTGCGGCAAAGTTCAAGATTGTCCTCGGCAGCATCTACTGCTGTATATGCTGCACAATGAATGACCGCTTCTACATCCGCTTCTGTAATTACACGATCAACAGCTTCTGCATCTGTAATATCCATTTCATCAATGTCAACACCAATCGCTGTATGTCCTCTTTTTTCCAACTCGTTCACTACATCGTAACCAAGCTGTCCTTTTACACCTGTTACTAAAATTCTCATAATGGTTTCCTTTCTTTTATCTTTAAATTCCGGTCCCACATAATGCATGAATTAACTCATTAGATATATTCTTGGTCGTATGTGTCGCAAGAATATCTTCTTTAGCCTGCTGTGCCAATCGAATGCGGTATTTCTGATCTTCTATCAATTTTTCTAGCTTTTCACTCCATTCATTTTCATTTCTACACAATACTGCATTTTTATCATCTTCCATTACACTTGCTAATTCTGAATTCCACGATGCTATCGTTACAACATTCACAGCAGCTGCTTCTGTCCATTTATTTTCTGACTTACATGCATGAAAAAATGTATCCTCTAACGGCATAAGATTAATATCTACTTCTGAAATAACTTTTGGCAATTTCTTCCAATTTACAAATTCTATATGCTCAATTCTATTTGAAAATTCTTTAAATTCTTTTAAAATGTCAATTGTTCCTCCAATTCGAAAATATAAATTTTCATATTTTCTCATGCATTTACAAATAGCATTTTTTATAGTTTCTAAATCAGCATCATGTGTTTTTGAACCACTAAAATAGCCCATAACAATTTTATCTTCATCTGATTTTTTTTGTTCAACTGCTTCTTCCGACAGCATCAGCATCTCCATACTTAAAGAATTCCTATTAATAAAAACAGGTCTATCATTCACTACATTCTCGATTGCTTTTTTCATATTGTGCGTTGAAGTAATAAATGCATCACATAATTCCATACATTCACATATATTTTTTGAATATTTTTCAAAATTATGATAGTCTTTTTCTGAAAGAAACTCCAAGTCCTTTATTTTTTCATATTCAAAAATATAGTCATCAATATCATAAAAAACATCAATTTTCTCTTTGTGTGCTTTTTCTACAATTTTTGCTACTGCTTCTTTCTTTGAAGCTCTGTATATAACTACACTGCTATATTTCTCCAAACAAATCTTTTTACTTTGCGAAAGCATAAAATAATCTGAAGCAATTCCCTGATATATCAATTGTTCCATAAGATGTTCGACACGATATCTAGACGAAAAAGTTTCTTCTTCCACTATAAATGCAATCTTTTTCTTATAAGGCTTTTTTATTCCCCCCATAATCATTTCTTTATTTGCTTTTATGGTATTCAAAACAGCTTCTGCACTAATTTCTGGTATAACAATTCCTTTTGCATATTTTTTTATTCGTTCTGCCGGTGCGCCTAAATCAAAGCACATTATCGGAAAGCCCATTTTCATAATTTCTTCTGTTGTATAAGAAAATGTTTCTGGCCAAATAGATGGAATTAAAAAGATATCAATATCTTCTTCAAAAACAAGTTTTGGAAGCATATCTCTCGTGTATTCACCAGTCTGTTTAAAATGTTTGCTGTGAATTGGTTCTATACTTTTACCAATCAGAGTGATATTAATATTCAACTCATCTTTTTCAATTTTCTTTAAAATTTTCCTTACAACATCTAAACCTTTATGCTGAGTTAAAACTCCTAATAAACCAATATTTACAGACTTACTTGTTTTTCTTATTTTAGGAATCATTGGCATATGCTTTACTTGATGTGGTCTAAGCACCAAATTTTTCATCTGTCCATACGTCTTTTCTAATATATGTTCAGTATCTTCTGAAAAAGCCACCACTTCATCGCAAACCTCAAATATTTCACACCATGAATTTCTCCAACGATTCATACTCTCAAAATCCAAATATCCTAAATTAGCATTCTTTTGTAAACATTCTTTGCATACCTCTGCACTCGGAATTCCACAGTATTCCTTTTGGTTATTTAACAGATTAATCGTCGGACAAACAGAAAAATAATCATGCATCAACATTTGCAAGAAAATACCATGTAACATTTTATAATTTCTTATTTCTTTTAGAAAGTTATATAAATTAGGATACGTTACAAGCTCATTTATAATCATTTTATCTGGCTTTATTTCTTCTAAAAAAGCAAATACTTCTTTTAATGAGTCAAGTTTTAACAAAACATCATATTTTTTTACCCGGAACTGTACTTTATATCGTCCTGTCTCATATTCATAACGTACCGTACAAAAACTCCTTCCTCTCTGAAGTTCCTGTTGTTCTAATTTGAGAAGATATGCTGTTGCTCCTCCGCCTAAATCATGATCAAATGCCACTATTGTTTCTTCTGCATACATACTTTCCATAAGCATCAGTTTTACATAAGTACGCACCGATTCATTTGGATTTAATTCACAGAAATATGATATTTCTCTATTATAGTTCGGATGTTTTTTTAATAATTTCTTTTCATTCTCTTCTAAATATTTTTTCTTATCTGCGTCTAAAAAACTGCCTCCGTGTTTATGATATACAAAAAGATTTTCTACTTGTACATTTACATATCCCTGTTTTATCGCTCTTTGACACCAATCATTTTCTTCCCCATATCCCATATTAAACGTGTCAGCATCTAACAAACCAATCTTTTCTAAAACTTTTTGATTCATTCCCATACAGAATCCAACTCCTGTGGGCATCTCTACATATGTTGGCTTTATTTTCTGGAAAATATCATCCACTTCTTTTAAAGTTTTTCCTTCAAACAACTTATTGTCTTTTCCAAAATCAGGAAAACTGCAAATTGTCCCACATGTAGTAAACGGAGTAGATGATGCTACCTTTTCATTCATAATAATTGGATACATCAAACGTTCCAACCACAACTCCGGAACCTCTACATCTGTGTTAACCAACGCAACGTGATTTCC
>CAUCYJ010000015.1:0-24336 GCA_958446945.1 uncultured Lachnospiraceae bacterium
CATGCGATTGTGCATGGCGTGATTAAAGAAGATTCCGGAACGATTGACGCTCCAATCGGCCGTCATCCTATTGATCGGAAAAAAATGGCTGTAAATTATAATCGTGGACGGGAAGCGGTAACACATTATAAAGTATTGAAACGTTTTGCGCAGTATACTTACATTCAATGCCAATTGGAAACAGGAAGAACACATCAGATCAGAGTACATATGGCATCAATCCATCACCCGCTTCTTGGAGATCAAGTGTATGGTCCGGTAAAATGTCCATATAAACTCCAGGGACAGACACTTCACGCAAAAATATTAGGAATTCATCATCCTTCGACAGGAGAATATATTGAGTTTGATGCACCTTTACCAAAATATTTCGAGGATTTATTGCGCAAATTGTAAAAATAGTATATAATTGTCATATCATCTAAAAAGGAGAGTGGCATTATGAGTGAAATGAATACAATAATTACAATTGGAAGACAATTTGGAAGTGGTGGACACGAAATCGGAAAGAGACTTGCCGCTCACTATGGAATCGGTTTCTACGATAAAGAAATGCTGCAGCGCGCAGCCAAAGAAAGCGGTATTTGCAAAGAGCTATTTGAAAGCCATGACGAGAAGCCTACAAACAGCTTTCTGTACTCTCTCGTGATGGATACGTATTCTTATGGATTTGCATCATCTGCATATTCAGATATGCCGTTGAATCAAAAGATCTTTCTCGCACAGTTTGATACGATTAAGAAGATAGCATCAGAAGGTCCTTGTGTTCTTGTAGGACGTTGTGCAGATTATGCTTTGGAAGGATTTCCAAATCGCGTCAGTGTATTTATACATGCAGAACTAGATGCGCGTATTCAGCGGATTGCGAGGACAGAGGATTTGACAGATGCAGCTGCAAAGGATAAGCTTTTAAAAGCAGATAAGAAACGTGCAAGCTATTATAATTATTACACGAGCAAACGTTGGGGAGATGCGTCTAGCTATGATCTCTGCCTGTCCAGTTCTAAGCTTGGAATCGACAAGACCGTAGAAGCCATTATTCGCTATGTTGACGCATTTAATGATCAAAAAACAGTAGAAGCAATTTAAGATTTGTTTTGAGATGCCGGATCTGCCATCCGGTGTGCATTGAAACGAATCAGAAAGCTCCGACAGAGAACTCTCTTTATGTTTAAAGAAGTATTTCTGCCGGAGCTTTATTTACGTTCTGAAAAACTATTCAGTTTCTTTCTTTTGCTGGATACGCGGGTGAAGTGTGCGCGGCGGCCAGCTGCTAATATTTCCGTTTAAGATTGCGGTAAACATCCGTTCCTTTGCTCCCGGATTTTCTGTATTAATCTGGTGCAGCAGCTCTTTGGCATATTGGCGTTTGGTCAGTCCGTCAATCGGACAACGGCTGCTTGATACCGGTAACTGATATTTGCGGCTGAAACCGATAATATCCGCTTCATTAATAAACATCAATGGGCGAATCACGGTAATTTCTCTTCGATCCAGGAACGTTTTCGGAGAAAATGAATGAAAGCGGCCTTCAAAAATCGTTGATAAAAGCATTGTTTCAATAATATCATCTTTATGATGCCCATATGCCACTTTATTGCATCCAAGTTTTAATATTTCTTCATTTAGGGCACCTTTACGCATTTTTGCACAGAGCGAACAAGGATTCGTCTCTTTACGTTCTTCGAACAGGATATGTGCGATATCTGTTTTTACTACATGATAAGGCACGTGAAGTTCTTCACAAAGCTTTGCAATGGGTTCTGTACTAAACTTCTCATAGCCTAAATCTACGGTTATTGCACTTAGCTTAAAATGATTCGGATAGAATCTTTGAAGCCCCTGCAATGCATAGAGAAGAGCCAGACTATCTTTTCCGCCGGAAATACCAACAGCAATATGGTCACCTTCCTGAATCATTTCATATTCATCAACTGCTTTTCGTGTCAAGCTTAATAATTGTTGTAGTTTCATCTGTATTCCTGCCTTTACTATCAATACTAAATACTATTAATCATCGTTATGTTAGCTTATTTTCTGCGGAAATGCAACACTTTTCTGAGACGATTCTTGTGTGAAGCCAGTAGGTTTGCTATAATAAAAAAATAACAAATAGGAACTTTAGGAGGAAATGATTATGAAATTTGTAATTCAGCGTGTGACACATGCTTCGGTAACAGTAGAAGGGAAGGTGATCGGAAAAATCAATAAAGGATTCCTTGTTTTAATCGGTGTGACACATGATGATACAAAAGAAATTGCAGATAAAATGGTAAAAAAGATGACAGGGCTTCGCATTTTTGAAGACGAACAGGGAAAAACAAACTTATCTCTTGCCGATGTTGATGGAGAACTTCTTCTTGTTTCTCAATTTACGCTTTATGCAAATTGTAAGCGGGGATATCGTCCGGGCTTTACAGATGCAGGAGCTCCGGATATGGCAAATGCGATGTATCAGTATATTATTTCAGAATGTAAAAAAGTTATTCCGGTTGTCCAGACAGGAGAATTTGGCGCCGATATGAAAGTGGATTTATTGAATGACGGACCATTTACAATCATTCTGGATTCTAAAGAATTATAATGCTAAGCTGAAGGAAACAAAAAAGCAGGTGTCTATTGCGTCATGCATTGTCGTGCATGTATTGATACAAATGTGTGAATACACATAAAAGATGGTGGAGTTATGAAAATTTCAAAAAAACGTAAGATAACAGGATGTATTTTGCTTGGACTCGCATTTTTATGCGAAATACTTACATGGACAGATATTTTTTTGCTGAAGTATTATCAGATCACATATAGAATCCCATGGCTTAGAAGTCTTTTAGCTGCGCTGGCGTTTGCACTTCTTGCGGCAGGCTGCCTTGTTTTTTACTGGGTGTCGGAACGGCCGTGGAGAAATATGTGGATATTATTTGCCGGAGCCGGATTGACTACATTTATACTGGGAGGCTTTTTTACTGATGACCTGAAAATCCAAGTGTCGTATGAGCTATCCTCCTCATTCGATGATCCGAAGACCATCACCTGGCGTGATCCGGTGCATGATACGACTATGATCTGGCATCCTTATAAACATTTTTTTGTAAAACAGCAGCCATTTCCAAAAGATCCTGTATTAAACGAAGAGATATCTTCTTTAGATGAGGAACGGCTTGATGCGGATTCAGAGATTGTCTGTCAGATGCAGCAATTGCTGGCAGCGGATCCAACGCTGGAAACACTGGAGAGTACTATTTCCGGAAGCTTTCGGATAGCCGGAAGCTATTCTGATAGAAACTGGTTGATCAAGAATAGTTTGGAACGATATGCGTTATCCCGATGTACAGACGGAGCAGATCGTTATATTCAATTAGAGACAGTGAAAATTACAGCGGGAATAGATAGCGATTTTCTTGCACAGGTTACGTTTACAGAGCAATATACGGTTCCGGCGGTCAATGGCCAACCGCTTTCGGCAGAAGATACTTCTGTTTGTTTGAATTTTAGAATTATGCAGGGACAAGAATGTTATGCTGTATATCCGTTCACTGAGGAACAAAATGGAATGTACAGCCTGGAAATGATTGCGGAACCAGAAACACTGTCATTTTCTGAAAACGATATGTACCATATCTTTATGCCGGGAGATTATATCGCTGCTGGATTTTCTGCATTGGAATATGATCCCCGAAATGCTGTGCAGATATTATTTGCTTCACATTTTCAGAGTGCTTATCCGGAAGCTGTTTTTTTAACAGACAATCCACAAATTGGTTATTGGTTTGGAGGACAACAGCATTTGTTATTTGATGGTATGACAAATGATCGACAGTACTTAAGATTTTGGCATTATGACGGGGCATCAGGCTATCCGGTTACGATTTCATATTATTTAATGCCGCTTGGCTCCAATGAAGTGATACAAAATACCCCATAAGACTAGAGCAACAGGAGTGAGTAATTATGAACGAGATTACTACAAAGACATCAGAAGAATATCTTTTTTTCGTACTTTCAAAATTACAGAAGAGAATTCAGGAATTGGATCAGAAGATTGCCGATGGTCAGAAAGATATTGACCGTATGCATGACTATTATTGGGAAAGCTATACAGAAATGGATGAATATGGCTACGAGAATTATGATAATCAGCAAGCATTATTTCAACAGATGAATAGTACGAGAGAGCAGCGGCTTTTTCGACGGCGTCTTCGCAAAATGTTAGATTCACCTTATTTTGGGAGAGTAGATTTTCAATATGACGGTGAGAATGATGCAGAAGCCTTTTATATCGGGATTGCCAGTTTTTCAGAGGGAAGCGGACAGATTCCATTAATCTATGACTGGCGTGCTCCGGTCAGCAGTTTATTCTATGATTATGATAAAGGACCGGCATCCTATCTGGCACCTGGTGGAAAAATGAGTGGTGAAGTAGTTTCAAAATGGCAGTACAAAATCCGAAATAGTAAGCTGATCTATGCATTTGAAAGTGATATTAAAATAGACGATGATATTTTAAAAGCAGAGCTTGGAATGAATGGAGACATTCATCTGAAAAATATTATCAGAACAATCCAAAAAGAACAAAATGAAATTATTAGAAATACGAAAGATCGAATTATGATTATTCAAGGAGCTGCCGGAAGTGGAAAAACTTCGATTGCACTTCATAGAATAGCGTATTTACTTTATCATGATCGCAAACACTTGAAATCTTCCAATATTTTAATCTTATCTCCAAACACAGTGTTTTCAGACTATATTTCTCAAATTTTGCCTGAATTGGGAGAAGAACCAATTCAGGAAATGAGTTTTGATCTTTTTGCTTATCGAGAGCTTCTGCCGTATATCAATGATTGTGAGGATCAGTATGATCTTCTGGAACAACAGCTTTTTGCACCAGAAGCCGGTTCTAAATTTCACGAAAAACAATCTGCTGATTTTATCGGTATGATGGAAGGGTATCTCGCTATTTTAGAAGATAGTCTTGTTCAATTTCATAAAATTCACTGGAAAGGCTATGAAAAAAGCGAATATGAATTGATTCACCTGTTTTATGATAAATTTACTCAGATTCCATTATTATCAAGAATGGATTCTGTTATGGAATATGTAATAGATGAATATGAAACATTACGTGGAAAAGATCTGACAGAAGAAGAGAGAATAGCCATTACGGAAGAATTTCAAAAGATGTATGAAACAAAAGATCTTTATGTAATCTATTCTCAATTTTTAGAGATGTTTGGCTTTGAACCACTTCCGGAACTTCCTCAGAAAGAACGTTTTCTCCGATATGAGGATGTATTTCCGATGCTGTATATGAAATATCGTCTTTGCAGCGTTCGTCATCATAAACGCATTAAACACCTTGTTGTCGATGAAATGCAGGATTACTCATATCTGCAGTACTGTATCCTTGAAACGATGTTTTCCTGCCGTATGACAATTCTTGGCGATAAAGCACAGACAATGGATGAAGAACAGCAGGATGTACTTCAGTTTCTTCATAAAATATATGGAAGACAGATTCGGAAAATTGTTCTAAACAAAAGTTATCGAAACACAGTAGAAATTACTGAATATGCAAATCGTCTTATTGGATTATCCGGTATCAGTGTTTTTCAGCGACATGGAACGCCGATAAAAGAAGCAATATTTCACAGTAGAGAGGAAGCATTGCAATCTTGCCTGGAATATCTCTATCCGGATTCTAAGGAAGTATTAGTCAACGGATATGAAACAGCAGCAATCCTTACAAAGACAGAGAGAGAAGCTCTCTGGATTTATGAGCATTTGAAAAAATATGCTGCAGTAACATATCTTGATCGAAACAGCAGTTTATTTCAAAAAGGTCTTACCGTCACGACATTTTATCTTGCAAAAGGACTGGAATTTGACTGTGTTTGTTCCTGGCAGCAAGAAATTCCAAATCAGAAACTGGCACGACAGGCAGAATATATCTGTGCAACAAGAGCATTACATGAGCTTTCCATACTGCATATAGAAAACTAGCGAATGAATTATTTTCGTGAAAACCAATAATTAATCTAGCAGATAAAGATAAAATAAAGATAAAATCTGGTTATTCTTCCCGGAGCTTTACGGCACTGGCAGCCTGTCTGCGACGAAGATCGTCTATGGCTGCATAGTGTTTCCGGGTTGTATTAACATCTTTATGTCCTAATACATCTGCTACAAGATAAATATCTCCCGTTTCTTTATAGAGAGAAGTACCATATGTACTTCGCAACTTGTGCGGTGTAATTTTTTTATTTGGAGTTACTTGTCGTGCATATTTCTTTACCATATTTTCAACTGCCTGCACACCCATGCGTTTTCTCTGAGTAGATAAGAAGAGGGCTTCTTCATTTCCCGGAAGAGGATTCTGGAGTTTTCGATCATGCTCAAGATAATTAAGAAGAGTTTTTTCGACTTCACGTCCAAAATAGACAACCATCTCGTTTCCCCCTTTTCTAGTTACTTTTACTCCGTTATTTTTAAAATCAATGTCATCCAGATCAAGACCGACACATTCTGAAACACGAATTCCTGTTCCGAGCAGGAGAGTAAGAATGGCAAGGTCTCTTTCTTTTGTCTTTTCATAATATACTTTTTTCTGGCCGGTTAGTGTTGCTCCGCAATTCTCAACATAGTCAAGTAAAATTGCAACTTCATCGGTATCCAGACGTACAATAGCTTTTTCATGTATCTTTGGCATATCTACAAAATCTGTTGGATTCTTTGTGATTACTTGATGACGGTAATAATAGGTATAAAAACTTCTTAATGCTGAAAGCTTTCTTGCAATCCCTTTTTCGCTGTTGGTAATTTGTTTATCATTGTCAGAGTGATAAACCTTCAGATATTCCAGATATTCTTCCAGATCAACCGGTTCAACACGTTCTAAATCAGCGGGTTGGAACTGATTGAGTGTATAGTTGCGATAAACAGGGTTATTCTCCATGAGAAATCGGAAAAAGACACGGATATCGTAAGCATAAGAAATTCTTGTCTTTGCGGAAGTAGTCGGTTCAATCGCTCGAAAATAGTCTTTTACAAAAGGCGGCATTGTTTGAAGAACTTCACGTAGCCGCAGCGTATTGTCAATAAAAGCCTGTTCATGGTATGTTCTAATGTCTTTCGCCATAGTAGTAAACCCTTTCTGAATATCTTAAAATTAATAAATCTAAAGAGATTATACCACAAATAATCAATTTGGTCTACATCTATTTGATAAATCTGTATTTGTCGTATAGATATACTTCTCTCAATGAAGAGACAAATATCAATAATGAAACACAAAATTCATTCAACCAACTCTTTTCCAAGAATTCGATTCAGTCACATGGTATGTACTATTTATATAGTATACGGCAAAAAGCTATTGCATAAGCGCAGATGCTGTATAGATATCTTCTGAGTGTTTCTCTGCATAATATGGAATGATAAGTTTTTGATCAGCATACAGCGTAGAACAATCCATCTGATTAATTTGAATGACTTCATTGATATATTCCTGATACGAATCATATTCTGTTGAAGCATAACGATCCGCAATAGTCCATAGTGTTTCTCCAGGAGCAACTTCAATACATTTATAATACTTATTGTTTGTGTCCTTTTCGCCAGAATCATGTGCACTTGCAAAAGCGCTTCCAAGCAATAAGGTACAACTGATTACAATTAACATACAAATAACCATGAATAAGCGCTTTGCACGTATTCTTCTGACAGAGGATCTCCGTCTGTGATTATGGTTCGTTTGGTTATTTGGATTGCGATGATGATAATTGCTCTTATGTTTCATAATACACTCCCCTCCTGCTCTTCTTGTAGAAATCTTAATGAATTATAGCTTTGACACCTTACTGATCAGAACGAATGTTCGTTTATGCTCGCATTATAATATACGAACAAATGTTTGTCAAGGCGTTTCAAACATTTGTTTGCTTTTTCGAATTATCTATGATAAACTAAATTTAAATTAGTTGTGCCATATTCAGGAGGAATTATTATGTCAAATGGAAATATCAGCAAAAAACAATCCGAAATTTTAGAATATATAAAAGAACAGATTTTAGAACGAGGTTTTCCACCGGCAGTGCGTGAGATTTGTGAAGCTGTGAATTTAAAGTCCACTTCTTCTGTACATTCACATTTGGAGACACTGGAAAAGAATGGCTATATCCGTCGTGATCCAACAAAGCCGCGTGCAATTGAAATTCTTGATGAGAACTTTAATCTATCACGCCGGGAAATGGTTCAAGTGCCAATTGTCGGACGAGTTGCAGCTGGAGAGCCAATTCTTGCAGAACAGAATATTACAGATTATTTTCCGATTCCTGTAGAATTTATGCCGAATAAGAATACTTATATGCTGAAAGTATCGGGTGAAAGTATGATTAATGCCGGCATTTTAGATGGTGATTTTGTATTGGTTCAAAAGGAATGTACGGCTATTAATGGAGATATGGTTGTAGCTATGATTGATGACGGCGCTACTGTGAAGCGTTTTTATAAAGAAGAAGGTATCTATCGGCTTCAGCCGGAGAATGATTACATGGACCCGATTATCGTAGACCATGTTGAAATTTTAGGAAAAGTAATCGGTGTTTTCCGATTTATGCGTTAATCAGGGGGAAGCATCCGTATGAAACATTCACTTTCTCAGGAAGAAAAGTTTAAAATGATGACAGACGATCCGCTTCCATCGGTTATTATTCGATTGGCAATCCCAACGATGATTAGTATGCTTGTTACAGCTTTCTATAATATGGCAGATACGTTTTTTGTTGGACAGATCAGCACGAGCGCTACCGCTGCAGTCGGAGTTGCATTTCCTGTTATGGCCGTAATACAGGCAGCAGGTTTTTTTTGTGGTCATGGATCTGGAAATTCCATGTCAAGAAAATTGGGAGCCAAAGATCATGAGGCAGCGGAACAGCTTGCAGCGATTGGTTTTTATCTTGCTATTTTTGTAGGTGTGATTATTACAATTGTGGGATTAATTTTTCTGCAGCCACTCTCTCTTCTGCTTGGTTCTCCAGAGACGATTCTGCCACATACGGAAGCTTACCTTGGAATCATTTTGCTTGGAGCACCGTATATGACAGCGCAATTTGTTTTGAATAATCAGCTTCGGTTTCAGGGAAATGCCTTTTATGCTATGCTTGGGATTGCTTCTGGCGCTATTATTAATATTATTCTTGATCCAATTTTTATTTTTGTATGGAATATGGGCGTTGCCGGAGCAGCTCTTGCTACGATCATTAGCCAACTTATCAGTTTCATTTTGTTATTGGCAGGTATTCGTATTTCCACCTGTATACCGATTCGTTTGAAGAATTTGAAACATATCAAAGAACATTTACTTACGATTGCAGGCGGCGGTCTTCCATCACTATTTCGTCAAGGACTTGCAAGTATTGCAACGTTGGCTTTAAATTTATCTGCAAACCCATTTGGCGATGCAGCTATTGCTGCAATGTCCATTGTTGGAAGAATTACCATGTTTGCAAATTCTGCTCTAATTGGCTTTGGACAGGGCTTCCAACCAGTGTGCGGTTATAATTATGGCGCAGGGAAGTATAAGCGTGTACAGGAGGCATTTTGGTTTTGTGTAAAGGTTGCTACCGGTGGTCTTTTGATTTTCTCTGCTCTGGGAATCGTGTTTGCAGAACCGCTTGTCACAATTTTCCGAAAGGATGATCCTAGTGTGATATCCATTGGCAGCACAGCACTTCGGATGCAGTGTGTAACATTTACTTTGGGTGGTTGGGTTTTAATGAATAATATGTTGATGCAAACCATTGGTAAAACAATGCGTGCTTCTATCCTAGCCGCTGCAAGACAGGGATTATTTTTTCTTCCGGCAATTCTTATTTTGCCTTATTTTCTCCAATTGACAGGAATTCAGCTTGCTCAGCCGGTTGCTGATGTATTTGCTTTTTTCCTGGCGGTAATACTAAATCGCAGAACAATGAAGGAACTAGCACATCCTATCGAACGAACACAATCTATATAATACGACAGAAAGACTGCAGAATAGTTCTTTTCTGCAGTCTTTTCATACTATTTATCACTTATTACTTTTGCTATAATATAAGATGAAACAGGTACCGCAAGCAGACATGCAATCATTCCGGCTGACATCATGGCAAGTCCCTGAAATAAAAGCTTTGAGTTTAAAATCATTTCCCAACTATATTTCATATTCACCAGATAAGAAAATAATAAGATAGATTCTCCAAAATATGCAAATAAAAGTGTATTTGCAGTTGTTCCGATAATATCTTTTCCTACCTGGATTCCAGATAAAACATATTCTTTTCTAGATAATTCTTGTTTATGAAGAGAAACTTCATATACTGCTGATGTTATAGAAAGCGCTGTGTCCATAATCGCTCCAAGTGCACTTAAAATAACAATTCCTACAGCAATTTTCTGCATAGGAATCTGGATATCCAATGTATAATAAAATGCCACATCCTCTTGAATGGATTGAATCTCATTCAATCCACCAGCATTAGTAATGGATACAATTATTGCAATGGCTACTGAAAGAAAAAGCATAATTCCTGACACGCTTACAAGTGCAGACCAGGTTTTCTGATTTTTCCCATTTTGTTGGATTAATGTAATATAACTGATTAGTATCGTTGCAAGAAAAATAATTGGAAAAATTGGCATCCCATTTGCTAAAAGAATAATCGTAACTGCTAATACACAAACATTTCCGGCTAGAGTTGTTACAACGATAGCACCACGTTCTCCTCCTACAAAGAAGAGAAAAATACATAATATAAGAACGAGTACTAATATCATCATCTTCTCTCCCTTCTAACAGTCCACTTAAAAAATCCGGAGGAAACGGCAATAGAAATTGGTATTGCGGCAACAATTCCTATGCTTTCAATCAAGAATCGGGAAATTTCAAACGGAATATATTGCTTAATGTTAGTGATGAACGGAACATCATTGTTCATTCGGATTAAAAAAGATGGAATTAACCCTGCAGCAAAAGTAAACAGTAATACACTGATCATTGTTCCCATAATGTCATATCCAATTTCTCGTCCGGAATGAAATAATTTGCGAAGAGAAATATCAGGTTTTTTTCGAATCAGTTCTTCCATAGACGAAGTTAATGTAACCGCAACGTCCATAATAGCACCAAGACCAGCAAACATTACCTCTGCAATAAAGAGATGTTCCGGATTTTCTGTACTTCCAAGATATTCCATCATTCCATAATCAAATGGTTCAGTGGTATTTAAAGTAACAAAAAAGATTGCCATGATTAGCGAAAATACAAAGAACGTGGAAAAAATTGCCGCTACTGTTTTGCGATGGAAACCATTCAAAATCAGCATAGTTACAATGGTAAAAATGATAACAAGCAAATTACACAGTGGCAAAAGATCATATCCGCCTAAAAACAAGAAAAATCCGAGAATATAAATAGCTCCGTTTACGATAAGGGAAATACAAGTACGAAGCCCCTGTTTGCCTGTAAAAAGAATCAGCAGTGCGATGATTCCTCCAAACAACATTGCCAAATAGAAATCGCGTTTTTGGGTTTTAATCGCAGCAACTGGTTTACCATTGCTGCTTTCTAATAAAATGTGATTTCCTTTATGGTATTTTTGATCAATTATACGAGATGTGGTATATTCATTTCTGATTGTCAGTATCTTTCCCTTTTGACTACCATTTAAGATTTTGGCTTTTAAATTCTGCAAATAGTAGATTTCTTTTCCGCCACGAACAGAAGGCATTTCTGAAATTTTCTTTTCAGTAACGTGTGTGATTTTTGCAACTGGAGTTTTATAAATCCATGCATCATTTGCCACAAATACCAAAAATAGAAAATAATACTGTAAATATATTTTTTTGGCATAGCTTTCACCTCAATAAACCTATATGATTTATGATAGCGCACGATTACTGGAGCTGTAACCAATCAAAAAGGCAAATATCTTAGTTTTAAGAATATTTTAAATAGGATTGAATCATATCTTCTATAGAATCTTCAAATGATTTTGAAACTAATAAAAAATATTTTTCTCGAAAAGGAGGCATACCTTCTTTAATCCAATGCATTGTATTTCCTACGATAGCATCAGTATAAAATCCTGTAAGATAATGAATACCTTCATCTGATAATTTATAAGAACCGGCAGCTTCTATTACAAAATATTCTATAAAAATCCAAGTGACTTTTTCCATATATTGCTGAATCAAATCTTTATCTTTTGAGTGGTAAATGTGTTCCATTGCTTGTTTATTATTTAAGATAAATTCAGCAGCTCGAACATATTCATCATAAAAAGAAGATTTTTCTCTAGTCTCATTACAATAGTCATCAAATATATCTTTAACGGTTAATTTGTCTAAAGATTTTTTATTTAAGAGAGATAAAAAAGCAGACATAATCCGTTGCTTTGTAAATTTGGACATCGTTTCTCCTTATGATTCTATTATTATAAAGCTATACAGCTTATTGTAATCATTATGTTTATCTGTTTATCAACTATTTCTATCATCTATCACATCAATTCATAATACAGAGAAGAAATTGTTCCAAATGATAAATGTTGTTTTCTTGAAAGATCTGATCTAATTTATTCAAATTTGGATCTGAATGTTCGATTTCTCTTGCGTATCGATGTGCTAAATCTGTAAAATCATCAAATGATAACTGCTTTCCTTGTTTCAGCCACATACCGTGTGCAAGTTCGAGAATAAAGATTGTGCTGAATAAAGCCAGCTTTATCTTACTTTCTGCCGCCTCATCATAAACCGCTCCACAGAAATAAGTAAAACACCAGAATATCATCAGCTGTTCGGAATAAACTTCGATAGATTCAAATATACTTAAAAATTCTTCGCGAGAACGAAGATAATGTTCCACGCCATTTTGATAGAGTTCATTTCGGATATCTTTTAGGAGTACCCGCCATTCAGGACGCAGTACCTCTAGTTCATCTAAGACAGCACCCATTTGCTGCAGAATTTTATAACGTTCTTCTTCACGATTGCTATATGGCTTGAGAGCTGTTTCGAAAAATGGAATCATCCGATTAGAACGGTATCGTTCCAGTATAGTATCAATTTCGAAAAGGCTGTTTTTATCAATTCGAATCTGAATATCGTGAGCCAACGCTGCTACAATTGCCATGCGAACCGATATTTGCAGATTGCGGTCTTGTAAAATCTGAAAGATCAGCTCTCGCGTATCAGACAATTTAGTAAAAAGGAAGAAATCAAAATATTCATAAGTTTCTTCGCGGGAATCTTCCTTTGTAAGAAAACGAACAGGTTCTTTTTCTCCCAGAATGATTCTGGCAGCTTCCGGACAAGACAGGGAAAGGGAAATTTCGCGCAATCCCTCAAATTCTTCCGTATGTCTTGGATAGTTCTGACAAGTTCTGCAAAGCATGTTTGCCCCGCACTCTTTATAAATATCGCAAAGATTGTCTTCATTTAGAAATTCACAGCGTCCTCCCTGCTGAAGAAATGCATGTGCTTTCCAATCGATACCATTCTGAAGACGATTCCCGAAACCACCCTTGACCTTGCCGTATTTTTTCAAAGAACGATTATCAATCATAATCTGCCAGCCGGCACAGCAAGTATCCGGACATTTATCAGCAATACAGCGAAATTGTTTATAATAGTGGGGAATGGTATATTGCATATAAATTGTCCTCCCCGATTTTACAGAGTATTTAATTCAATCCGCTGTCCGTCTTTCCAGATACGTTCCAGATCATAGAATAAACGATTTTCTTTATCAAATACATGAACGATAATGTCTGCGTAATCAAGCAATACCCAATTTCCGGCGCCATAACCTTCACGCTGTCTTACTTCACACCCAACTTTGTGTAGCTCTTCTTCAACAGAATCTACCAGTGCATTTACTTGATTAGAGTTTGTACCATTGGCAATAATAAAATAATCTGCAAGTACAGATACGTTTGAGATATCGATTACACAGATATCTTCACCTTTTTTTTCTTCCAGCGCTTTGCATGCGATACGCGCCATTTCTCTTGAATTAACCATGAATAAGTTCCTCCTTTAACGGTTTTGAATGATTGTTTTATAATATTGATATGTCTCTTCTGTCATAGGATCCATAGGAAAACCTCTCAGACGGATATAAGAAAGGGAATCTTCCAAAATATAGTACATGCACAAATCAAGATCCCGATAGGCTAGTTTGCGGATTTGATCAAGGCGCGGTGCTTCACTTCTTCCAGGTTCTATATAATCTGCAATATAAATAATCTGATCAAGCAGGTTCATTTCCGGGCATCCGGTTGTGTGAACTTCAATGGAATGGCATATCTCTTCATTTTTTATACCGTATTTATTCCATGTCAATACAGCGCCCAGTTTTGCGTGGAGAAGCCCGGGGTTCTTTTCTTCAATTTCAGATACGTTTAGTTGAAATTTTCGACAAAGATCTAATTTCTGATCATTTGGTATGCATTTGGCGCAGTCATGAAGAAGTCCGGCATACATAGCCTGATCGAGATCTGCTCCATGGCACATAGCCAGTGAAGCTGCCGTATACATAACTCCGAGCGTATGCTGATAGCGTTCTTTATCCAAATGTTCTTTTACTTTTTTACGCAGTTTTGTAAGAACTATCTGATCCATTTCTTATCACCTTCATATAAATGTTCTTTTTTAATATAATTCCAAACGCATTCCGGAAGGAGGCCATGCTCCAAATTTCCGGCTGCAAGTTCCTGACGTATTTCACTTGAGGAAACTGGAAATACAGGCATTCTTAGCATTAAAATTTTTGTCTGATAAAGTTTTTCCAATCGTTTGATCTCTATATTCATTTTTTCACTATTAACATCATCTCTGCAGGCAGCAAGAAAGGTGCATGTTTTGGCAAGACGTTCTGGATGCTTCCATTGTTCCAAAGTGAGTACGGAATCTGCACCGACAATAAAATAAAAAGTATGTTCCGGCCAATATTTTTGAAATGTTTCCATGGTATCATAAGAATAAGAAACATCTTTTCTCTTTGCCTCGTAAGTACACAGTTCAAAATCCGGTTCTCCGGAAATTGCAAGTTCTATCATTTTAAGTCGATGTGTCAGACGTATATCCGCATCCTGCCCGAGTTTATGAGGCGGTTTTCCATTAGGAAGAAACCATATCTTATCAAGATGAAATTGTGTTAGTGCACATCGTGCTAATGCGAGATGTCCATTGTGAATAGGATCAAACGTGCCTCCCATAATACCGATTTTCATAATGATTCCAAAATCCTGCGCAAAACAAAATGTCTGCGCAGGATTCCTTTCTTTTATGGTAATACGATTTTCTTTTTGTCATCTTTTCCTTCTTTGTACAGGACAATCTTCTTGCCAATTACCTGCACAACTTGCGAACGTGTGCGTTCTCCAAGAATCTGTGCTAACTCTTTTGGATCATCAGCACAATTCTGAAGCACGTTGATCTTAATCAGTTCACGTGCTTCCAAAGCTTCTGCAATTGCTGTAGTAAGCTCAGGTGTAATGCTCGATTTACCAATCTGCAGAATTGGGTCCATTGTCATTGCAAGGCTTTTTAAATAAGCTCTCTGCTTTGTTGTCATAATCGTTTCTCCTTCTGTTATTCTTTATAATAATCAAACTGAAGTCCATACATTTTTACAGTGTCACCTTCCTGAATTCCTGCTTTTTCAAGATCAGCAAGAATTCCTGTATTTTTTAGGAATTTTTGGAAGAACAGGAAGCCTTTTTCGGAATCCAGGTTTGTATAACCTAGCATTTTTTCAATTTTTGGTCCTTCAACAACATATATACCATCTACAACTTCTACGGTATATGGAAGATTTTCATGGATCAGTTCATCTCCTGGGAAGAATTCCTGTTCAAAAGTGATTGGTTTCTGATCCATTGTTTTTAATTGTTCTGCAACATAATAGAGAAGTTCATTAATTCCTTCCCCGGATACCCCTGAAATCTTAAACACTTTTATTCCCTGAGGTTCGAATTCTTTTCGGATACGTTCTACCGGATCTTCATCTTCTGCATAGATTAAATCAGATTTATTAGCAGCAATTACCTGTGGACGGGATGCAATCTCAGGATTATAAGATTTTAATTCTGCATTAATCTTATAAATATCTTCTACTGGATCACGACCTTCTGTACCAGCTGCATCTACTACATGAATCATCATTTTTGTACGTTCGATATGACGCAGGAACTCATGTCCAAGTCCAAGTCCTTCAGAAGCACCTTCAATCAATCCAGGAATATCTGCCATAACAAAACCGTCACCATTTGGCAGATCTACGACGCCAAGATTTGGATTGATTGTAGTAAAATGATAGTTGGCAATCTTTGGGTTCGCATTTGTAACTCTAGAAAGTAATGTGGATTTCCCGACATTTGGAAATCCGACAAGTCCTACATCTGCGATAACTTTTAGTTCCAACAGCACCCAAAGTTCCTGAGCTGGCTGGCCTGGCTGTGCATACTTTGGCACCTGCATTGTTGAAGTTGCAAAATGCATGTTTCCAAGTCCGCCTTTGCCGCCCTTTAAGATTACCTGACGTCTGTTTTCACCTGACATATCTGCAATCACTTTTCCAGATTCTGCTTCTTTAATAATTGTTCCTTCCGGTACTTTCAGGATCAAATCCTGAGCATTTTTTCCATGACAGCGTCTTTTTCCGCCTTCTTCTCCATTTTTTGCTGTGAATTTTGTTTTATGGCGGAAATCATATAGTGTATTTAGACCTTCGTCTACTTCAAAAATGATATCGCCGCCTCTTCCGCCATCGCCGCCGTCCGGTCCGCCATTCGGAACATACAGTTCTCTTCGAAAGCTGACATGTCCGTCGCCGCCTTTTCCTGAGCGGATATAGATTTTAGCTCTGTCTGCAAACATAGTTCTCTCCTTAAAAAACAAGGCCTCAAACCAAAAGATTTGAAGCCTGTGATTATGCATTTTATTCAGCTGTTACTGGGTAGATAGAAACCTGTTTTTTGTCTCTACCTTTTCTCTCAAATCTAACAACACCGTCTACAAGAGCGAATAATGTATCATCTCCACCGCGTCCTACGTTCAGTCCTGGATGGATTTTTGTTCCACGCTGTCTGTAAAGGATGTTACCAGCTTTAACAAACTGTCCGTCAGCTCTTTTAGCACCTAATCTTTTTGATTCAGAGTCTCTACCGTTCTTTGTAGAACCAACTCCTTTTTTGTGAGCGAAAAATTGAAGGTTCAATTTCATCATGGTCGTTACACCTCCTTGTAAATTATATCAATATATCGTCCATAATGCTCATCATCTTCCATGTCCTGTAAACCAAGAATCATGGTTTTCAATAATAAGTCAGCTTCTTTTGTAGGCCGTGCTGACAACTTATAGTGAATCATTCCGCTTTCTTCTTCTGATTCACAAATGAAATCATCAGAAGCAAATGCTTCAATTGCATTCATCGTATTAATCACTAAGATGGACGCTGCAGCACAGACAATATCCTCGCCGGAATCTGCATATCCGGCATGTCCCAATGTCTGAAATCCTACAAACTCATTAAATTCATTCTTATAAATTGTTACCTGAATCATAGTCAGTTATTAAGCATTGATTTTTTCGATCTTAACTTCTGTGTACTGCTGTCTATGACCATTTTTCTTATGGTAGCCAGTTTTTCTCTTATATTTGTAAACGATAACTTTTTTAGCTTTTCCGTCACCGATTACAGATGCTTCAACTGTTGCTCCTGCAACTGTTGGAGTTCCAACTTTTAATTCGTTGTCACTTACTGCAAGAACCTGGTCAAATGTGTAAGCTGTACCAGCTTCTACACCAAGTTTCTCTACTCTAATGATATCGCCTTCAGCTACTTTGTACTGTTTACCACCTGTTGCTATAATTGCGTACATATGGCACCTCCTATTATCATTACTCGCCAGTTTCGGCGGCTGCAATGCAGCACTTTGAAACCCCACTGTGCGGCATACCTCTGTATTATAGCATTGACTCATTTATTCGTCAATACATTTTTTTAATTTTTCGAAACAGTAACTCATAATATCACTTCTTGTCACAATTCCGATAAAGTTTTCCTGATCGTCTACGACAGGAACGAAGTTCTGAGACATTGCTTTGCCAAACAGATCTTCTACGTCAGCAAGGATGCTGACGCATTCATAATCCCTCTTTCTGCGGATCTCTGATACAGGAATACGTTCTGCTTCTTTCAGATTTAGATTTGATAGTTCTTTAATATACCAAAGCAGATCTCCTTCGGTAATACTTCCTACATATTTTCCTGCTCTGCTGATCATCGGAATCGAACTGTACCGATGATACTCCATTGTTTCCAAAACCTGACGCAATGTGTAGTCGGAATAAATCACTGCTACTTCTGCTTTTGGTTTCAGAAAAAATAAAATATTCATAATAATTTCCTTCCTGATTGTCAATTACAACTGTGTTGTCACGAAAATATCATAAATTGCTTTGATCGCTGGGGCAAAATCACACGATTTTACACCTATAATCACATTTAATCCACTGGAGCCCTGATCAATCATCTTCACTTCGACATTTGCATGTGCAAGAGCTGAGAAGATTCTTCCGGCAGTTCCTCTTGAAGATCGCATTCCTCTTCCTACTACTGCAATCAACGCCAGATCAGATTCCAATTCAATTAGATCAGGAGCAACAGCCCTCTGGATTCCCGCAACGACTTGTTGTTCATATGGTTCAAAGTCTTCCTGGCGTACATAGACAGTCATAGTATCAATGCCGGAAGGCATATGTTCAAAAGCAATTCCGTGATCTTCAAATACTTGAAGAACCTTTCTTCCATAACCAATTTCAGCATTCATCATAGCTTTTTCTATATGAACAGAAACAAAGCCTTCTTTTCCTGCAATGCCGGTAATTGTATATTTGGGTTTTTTACATGTGCTTTCTACAATATAAGTTCCCGGTTCTTCCGGATTGTTTGTATTACGGATATTAATCGGAATTCCAACTTTTCTGACCGGAAAGATTGCTTCCTCATGAAGCACAGTTGCTCCCATATAAGACAACTCCCGAAGTTCGCGGTAAGTGATTGTCTCAATCATTTCCGGGTTTTTAATAATTCTTGGATCAGTTACCATAAATCCAGATACATCTGTCCAGTTTTCATACAAATCTGCATCGATTGCCTTTGCCACAAGCGATCCGGTAATGTCAGAACCTCCTCTGGAAAATGTTTGGATAGTTCCATCTGGTTTTGCACCGTAAAATCCAGGAATTACAGCAGTAGATTCCTGTGAAAGGCGTTTTTTAAGCTGCATATCTGTACGCGCATCATCAAAATTTCCATTTTCGTCAAAAAAGATGACTTCAGCCGCATCAATAAACGGCATTTCTAAATAAGCAGACATAATAATACCGTTTAAATATTCACCTCTGGATGCAGCATAGGCACTTCCGGACTTTGCTTCAAATTGTTTTTGAATTTCTTTAAATTCTTCTTCCAAAGATAAAGAAAGCTCAAGTCCTTCAATGATTTTTTCATAACGTTCTTGAATTGCTTCCAATGTATCAAGAAAATATTCTCCATCTTCTGCTTTTTTATAGCAGCTGTACAGCATATCGGTTACTTTTATATCGCGATTATGGCGTTTGCCTGGAGCTGACGGCACTACATATTTACGCGCGGGATCTTCCGAAATAATTTTTTTAACTTTTTTGAATTGCTTTGCACTTGCGAGAGAGCTTCCACCGAATTTTACTACTTTTTGCATCTAAAAGAATTCCTCCTCATGTATCTTTCTTTTTCCTATGTCGTTTCTTTTAAAATAGTCTTCTCCATTCCAGGCACCCATGTAATACCACAAATACCAAGTTCCCGGGCCTTTGATGTGTTTTCGTCCCGGTCATCATAAAATAGAGCATCCTCTGGTTTTATATCATAACGCTCTAACAGGATTTTGTAAATCTTTTCTTCCGGCTTTATACATTTTTCTTTATAAGAAAATACTCCACCGTCAAATTGTTCTAAAAAGGAAAGAACATCCTTTGATGTATTTCGCAGATATTCTGAATAATTTGATAGATAGTAAATGCGAAAGCCCTTTGAGCGGTAATAGGTGATCAGTTCATCCGTATACGGATATTTCCAGACACAACCGGACAGCTGTCTATATACTTGACGGATTTCTGCTTCACAGTCAGGCGCATTTTCAATAAATGCTTCAAGCCATGTTGTTTCATCATAAACACCAGCATCTCCCTGCTGCCATGTATCGCTCAAAAAAACTGCCTCAGCTACCTTCTGATAAGTTTTTTCATCAAATTTAAAACGATTCATCAAATGCTTCCAATCATATTCCAAAAGCACTTTTCCGAGATCAAAAATAACCGTGTTCATCAATACACTCCTCCCTTATCACGTCAGCAAAAATCGCATCTGCTGCCCGTCGGAGATCCTCTGGGGAAAGACAAATTTGCATACCAATCTTTCCGCCGCTTACAAAAATATGCTCCTGCTCTTTTGCATCTATCTGGATTACTGTCGGAAATTTCTTTTTCATCCCGATGGAAGTACAGCCTCCTCGCACATATCCGGTTACTTTGGTCAGCTCGCTCAAATGCAGCAATTCAATAGATTTTTCTTTTACAGAAGCCGCTGCCTTTTTCATATCCAATTCTTTTTCAATTGGAATTACAAATACATAATAACCTTTGCTTTTACCAACTGTGACAAGAGTTTTGAAAACCTGTTCATGCGGAAGTCCTAATTTATCTGCTGTCTGAATTCCATCTGTAAATTCATCACATTCATAAGTCTCATAAGTAAAAGGGATTTTCAGTTTTTCCAAAATTCGCATTGCATTTGTCTTTAATTCTTTTTTACTCATGTATTAGCTCCTTTGTTTTTGACATACTTCATGAAGTGGCTTTCGTACCTTACGTCTCGTCACTTCTACAAGCTGCAGCTTTGTTATATCAATAACATCTGTCCGTATTGGATCTTTCTGAAGCTGATCCTTTAAAAATGATAAGAGCTCCTGTTGTTCTTTTAAAACTTCCATATTAATGAAATCAATCAAAATAATGCCGGACAAATTTCGGAGTCGGATCTGCCGTGCAGCTTCTGCGGCAGCTTCCCGATTTATTTTGTAGAAGGCATCAGGATCATTCTTCTTTAAGACGCATTTCCCTGAATTAACATCAATTACAGTCAAGGCTTCTGTCGGCTGAATGACGAGATAAGCGCCTGATTTCATCCAAACTCGTTCTGCCAACGCCTCTTTAAGTACATGCTCAACGGAATATAACTTGTGGAGTGGAAGCAAAGAATCTTCATAACGAATAAGTTTACTCGTATCTTCCGGTTGTTCCTCTTCCAGAAATTGAAAAACCTCATCAAATAATTGTGCATCTTCTACGAGAATTTCCTGTAGACCATCTTGATAAATATTTTTCAAAGCAGCCAGATATTCTCTTGGCGCTTGCTTCATACATGAAAAACATGTGCGGGATTGCGCCAGAACTTTCAGCTGTTCATACGCCCCAATCTGTTTATCGAGTTCAGATCGCAATTCGGCTAGTGATAACGAGGCAGCATTGGTTCTGACAATAAAGCCGTAAGAGGAATTGGCATAATCAGCCAGCGCCTCCTTCCATAACGTTCGCTGTTCTTTTGGGAACTTTGAAGAAACACCGATTTGAGTATTTCCATGTGTTAGCACACTATATTTTCCTGCCAGGCTTAAATTCGATGTTACCGTTGGAACTTTTGTTTTTACTGCTTCGCGCTCAATCTGTACAAGCAGTTCGTCTCCGATACAAAGCGGTTTTTTCCCAATTTTCTTCGTGAAAATAGGGAAATGGTTATCAGTCATTTGATAATAGCATTCCACGCCTGGTTGTATTTCTACAAATGCAGCTTGAATATTCTTTACAATATTTTTTACTCTACCTATGTAAATATCACCGACATGAAACTGTCTGCTGTCCGGTTTTTCTATATGGAGTTCAACAATCTTTCCATTTTCTAAAACAGATGAAACAATATTATGATTGATCCGGCACAAAATAAGTTTTCGTTCCATGTTTTTTCTCTACTTTCTATTCAATATCATGGCCGAGCGTATCAAGCGGTACAAATCTGCGTCGCTCATTTTCTTCCAGCGCGGCATAAACTTCCAGGCGATGATGTGCAAAATTTACGCTATCTTCATCAAGTCCAAGATAGTGCAAAAATGCCTCTAAAACAGTAGATGGCTTTAGATTTTCACGACTTCCTGTAGCAACCTGCATAAAAATTTCGTTGTTGCGTACTTCTAATTGATAAATCATTGGACATATATTTACTTCTTGCTCACTTTTCTTTGTTTTTTTTCGAACAATAATTTCAGATTCTGCAAAAAAGTTAGCCAACATTTCTTCCCAGTTATCTGGAAGAACTCCTTTGATTGGTTTGGATAAATAATCTGCTGCTTCTACAATTGCCATTCCCGTACTCTTTTTTTCATCAGGGATTTCAACAAAACTAACTACTTCCATTCCTTCTACCATTGTCGCATTCATGCGTCGTATCGCTTCTGCAGAAGAAATAGGTTCTGTCAGCTCTATATCAAAATACTCACCATCGCTGGTTAAACCAACGCCAAGCGGATTAGCAAATGACATAATCATATGTGGGCTAAATCCACCTGTAAATGCAATCGGAATATCTGCACGGCGCATTACTTTCTGAAAATAACGCATCACATCCAAATGTCCGATAAATTTCATCACTCCGTTTTTCCGAAATTTAATTCTTACTTTCAATGCAGACACCTCCCTGATATTTCAATGCACCGCAGCCCTGACATTGCTCACGACAGTTTGGAGTCACTTCTCCATTCATGGCACGGTTCCATTCACGTTTTAAAAATGCTTTTGTAACGCCGGCATCGATAAAATCCCATGGAAGAATTTCATCCAAATCACGTTCCCGCATTGTGTAAAATTCCATATCAATCCCGGTATTCTCAAATGCCTGAAGCCAAAGATCATTGCGGAATGTTTCACTCCAGGAATCATAAATGCATCCGAGACGATAAGCTTCTAAAAGAGCTTTTCCAACACGTCGGTCGCCTCTTGCAAATACTCCTTCCAGTACAGTGACATCAGCTTCATGCCAGTTGTATTTTAAGCTCTTGTGATTTAACTGTTCTTTCATTTCATGATTTACGACATGTGCTTTGTGAAGATAGTCTTCCTTACGGCACATCGTTGCCCACTGAAATGGAGTAAACGGTTTGGGAATAAAGAATGAAGTACTTGCTGTAATCTGACACTTTCCATTTCTCTGATCTTTTGGAATTTCATAATAGCGTCTTGCTACTTTATCTGCCAGACGGGCAATATCTTTCATATCTTCTTCTGTCTCTGTCGGAAGGCCAAGCATAAAATAGAGTTTGACTTTTGACCAACCGGCTTCGAAGGCTTGTCCGGCACCATCTAAAATGACTTCTTCAGTTAAACCCTTGTTAATAACATCGCGCATACGCTGGGAACCTGCTTCCGGAGCAAATGTCAGACTGCTTTTCTTCACGTCCTGAACTTTTTTCATAACATCAAGTGAGAACGCATCAATGCGAAGAGACGGAAGTGAAATGTTAATTTTCTTTTTCTCACATACATCAATCAGGAAATTTACAAGTTCCGGAAGTTTTGAATAATCACTGGAGCTAAGAGAGCTCAAAGAAATTTCTTCATGACCTGTATTTTCCAGCATTTTTACTGCATATTCTTTTAACATTTCAAGATCACGTTCGCGCGTTGGACGATAGAGCATACCTGCCTGACAGAAACGGCAGCCACGGATACATCCACGCTGGATTTCCAATACGACACGGTCCTGCGTTACCTTAATAAAAGGTACAACTGGTTTTTCCGGATAATATGTATTTGTTACATCCAGTACCATTTGCTTTTTGATAACTGGCTGTGCATTTGGATGATTTGGAACAAAAGATTCAATCGTACCATCTTCTTTATAGACAACATTATAAAGAGAAGGAACATAGATTCCTTCCACGGTAGCCGCAGCCTCTAAAAACTCTTTTCTGGAGCGTCCTGCCTTTTTGTATTCTTTATAAAGATCAATCAATTCAAAATAAACAGTTTCGCCTTCTCCAATATAGAAAAGATCAAAAAAGTCCGCAATTGGCTCTGGGTTGGAGACACACGGCCCGCCGCCAATTACAATTGGATGAGCTTCTGTTCTGTCTTTTGCAAAAAGCGGAATCTGACTTAAATCAAGCACCTGCAAAATGTTGGTATAACACATTTCATACTGA
>CAUCYJ010000016.1:0-22609 GCA_958446945.1 uncultured Lachnospiraceae bacterium
CTTGCTGTGCCTAATTCATAAAATCAATGTGTCCAGGATTCTGGGTACATATCATATAAACCTGATTTTACAGACGTTCTTTTTTGTATTTTCCTAATATGTTCCTGATACTTATTTAATATTTTTACGTTCAAAACAGGCATTTACTTCTTTTTATCCGCAAATACCTCTTCATGTTTCTTAAAAAACTCATAATATGCCCGCACATTTTCAAGCTCACTCCACCGTTTTACATCAACGATTTCTTCATCCAGATCATAAATTTTTGCTCCCCGCATCGAAAGAAGAAATGGAGAATGTGTTGCAATTATGAATTGACATCCAAAGAATCTCACAGAATCTTCTAAAAAACGTAAAAGCTCCTGCTGTTTTGCCGGTGACAGACTATTTTCCGGCTCATCCAGCAAATAAAGTCCATTTTCTTTAATCTTTTCTGAAAAATAAAGAAACGCACTTTCCCCATTGGAGTGTTCTCTTACATTGTCTGACAACGTTTTTCTAATATATTTTGACTGTGTACTGCTTCTTGCCGCATTTACTTTCTTTAACCGCTCGTAATCATCTAAAGACTTCATCTGAAAATGGTTATATTTTGCCTGCAGATACTCTTCAAATAATTCTTCACGTTTTCTGTCTATGCCTTCGTTAATGCTGCGAAGATTCAGCATAAAGTCAAATACATCGTCACTTGTAATGATTGCACTGTCTTTTGGAACCTGCCGCTCTAACTTCATGCCGCACATCTGAATATAATCTTCAAAAAAATTAGAACGATTGTACAAAGAATCTCTATGCAGTCCCAGCTTTTCTCCGATCACATTAAGCGCCGTTGTCTTTCCGGAGCCATTTCCACCATACAGAATTGTCATCGGTTCAAAATCAATTCTGTGAAATTGATGTTTTGATAAAATCTGAAATGGATAATATGTGTCATAGCAAGTCTTCTTCTGGCGAAAAATAAAATCATACTCTTGCTCAATATCAGGAAATTCAAAGCATGACAAATACAACATGCCTTTTCCTCCTAAAAAAGCGTGCTATTAACCAATATGCTATAAATGATTAACACATTTCTCCTACCATAATATCGATAATCTCTTCGTTTGTCTCTTTCATACCTTCTTTTCCGAGACGGCCTACATTGCGGATCGTTTCATCAGCTCCTTTTGTTACAATTCCGTCGCCTGCATAGAACTGCTGTCCGCGGATGTACATATTATATCCAAGAATTCCGGCATCAACTGCAGATGCAATCTTTGCTGCGCAGGAAGCTTTCGCTCCGTCACATACAATTCCTGACGTAATCGCAAGTGCATTTACCACTGTATGCGTCACTTCTTCGAATCCGCCTCCGCACAGATAGGCAATTCCTGTTCCGGCTGCTGCCCCTGCACATACAGCGCCACAATACGCACTCAGACGGCCAATTCCTGTCTTCTGGTGAATTGCCACAAGATTAGACAGCACCAAAGCACGATAAAGCTGCTCTTCACTTGCTTTTAATTCTTTTGCATATTCAATAACCGGAAGAGAACATGTCATTCCCTGATTTCCACTACCGGAGTTGATAATAACCGGAAGTTCGCATCCATTCATTCTCGCATCAGATCCTGCCGCTGCCTTTGCTTTTGCTCTTGTACGGATATTATTTCCTTCCATATCAAGAAGAACGCTTCCGATATTAGCCCCATAATTGCCCTGAAGTCCTTCTTCTGAAATTGCTGTATTATACTCAATCTGCCGTCCGATCACTTCTTTAATATCTTCAATTTCCACAGAATTTACAAAATCCCAAATTCCTTCCATATTAAGCAACGTACGATCTGCCAAGCCTTCCTCATTCTCACCTTTTACCGGAATTTCAAGCAGTTTTTCTCCGTCTTTCTCGATCAGAACAATATTGGTATGATAATTAGCTATTCTAACTTTCGCATAAGAATCTCCATTGTATACCGTTACGATAATTTCAAATGTCAGTCCATTATCAACATGTTTCACCTGAATCGGTACTTCCTCCAGAACCTGTTTCATTGTTGCGATCTCATCTGCTGTCACAACAGAAATGACTTCCAGCTCTTTTTCCGCTTTTCCTGCTACAATCCCCGCTGTCGCTGCTGCCGGAATTCCTTTTAAGCCGTCAGTATTCGGCACGATTACTGATTTGACATTCTTAATAATACTTCCGCTTACTTCAAGCAGTACTTTTTCCGGCATCGCACCAAGTACTTCCCGCGCTTTTGCTGACGCATACGCCAATGCGATCGGTTCTGTACATCCCATCGCCGGAATCAGTTCTTCTTTTAAAATCTGGACGTAGGTACCATATCTCTTATCTGTCTTTTCCATTCGTTCTTGTTCCTCCTCTGATATTATCACTGGTATTATCTACATTCTATTCTAAAGGATTTTTTCTCTTGAAGCAAACGATATTTACAAGCGCATTTATTTTTGGTAAAATTGACTGAAAACACATGTCTTTTTTAGACGAAGGAGACTTTAAATGAAAGCAAATCGTACAATAAAAGATACTGTCTACCAAAATATCATGAACAGTATCATTTCTTCTGAATATAAGCCAAATGATATCATTACAGAACGAGAGCTGATTGAAAAATACGGCTGCAGCAAGTCCCCGGTCCGGGATGCCCTGATTGCACTTTGCAATGAGAAAGTTCTCATCAGCCATCCTCGTTATGGATATGAAGTAGTCCGGCTTACCGGAGATGACATTCGCAATATTCTGGAATTTCGTTTCGCTCTGGAAGGCTTCTTATTAGAGAAGAGTTTTTCCTCTATTACCTCTGATGATCTGAATGAGCTTCGCCGGCTTGATGAACTCTGCGAACAGACATTGAAAGAAAGTATGTGGACACACTGGGAAGCAAATACCCAATTCCATTTGAAGCTTGCTTCTTTTTCACATAATACCTACGCACTGGAACAGCTTTCAGCTGCCATGACAAGATTAAAACGCGCCTACGCCCAATTCTACTGGGAGAATTGGACAACCGCTACTCCTCATAATGATGTCCGTTTCCACGAAAATATCATTCAGGAGCTGGAACATGGCAATGTTCAAAAATGTATTTCTTATCTGAAAGATGATTTGAATGATTTTGGATTTTAGTTTTGAATCACTCTAACAAATTTTCTACAATTACTTACAAAAACGGCAGTTTTGAAATTCTCTTCAAAACTGCCGCAATATTTTAACTCTAAATCCTTCCAAACTATTCTATAAAAGCTGCTGATATACGTCTCTTTTACTGATTCCCCGATCTTTCGCTACGCACTTCATAGCTTCTTTTCTTGACATTCCCTGCTGTTCATAATGTGCCATATGTTCTTCCAGGGAAATTTCTTCCCACTTCATCTGCTGCTCTTTTTTAATTTCTTCTCTGCTGCGCCCTTCTATTACAAGAACACATTCCCCTTTCGGTTCATTTTCTTCGTAATAGTCGATTGCCTCTCCAAGCGTCGTGCGAAATGCTGTCTCATGTTTCTTCGTAAGTTCCCGGCACACAGCAATCTTTCGTTCTTCCCCTAATGTCTCTGACAGTTCATGCAGTGTTTTGACAAGTCTGTGTGGCGCTTCATAAAGAATCAGTGTCCGCGTGTCATTCACCAGTTCCTTCAGAACTTCCTGCCGCTCTTTCTTATCTGTTGGAAGAAATGCTTCAAAAGCAAATCTTCTTGTCGCAAGCCCTGAGATAGTAAGCGCCGTTATACATGCAGCGGCTCCCGGCAGAGAGGTTACCGTAACCCCTGCCTCACAGCACATTTTCACAAGTTCCTCTCCCGGATCGGAAATCCCCGGCGTTCCGGCATCAGTAATCAGTGCAATATTCTGTCCTTCCAGAAGCTTCTCAACGAGCTTTCTTCCTTTTTCTATCTTATTATATTCATGATAACTCGTCATAGGAGTTTTTATTTCGAAATGATTTAAGAGCTTAATACTATTTCTCGTATCTTCTGCTGCAATTAAGTCAACTTCCTTCAGCGTGCGTATAACCCGAAAAGTCATATCTTCCAAATTTCCAATGGGCGTTGCACACAAGTACAAAGTTCCTGCCATACTATTTCTCCCTGTATTTTCCTATTTCGGCTGATACAATTCCAACACTTCCTGCGTATAACTTCCGTCTTTCTCATAGACAATCAGCGGCTTTTCCACTGTCATCCGAGAATTCCCTCCGCGAACTCCTTCGATCAGCACCATATTGGGTTCCTTATCTACATACGGATATACAAGCCGCATACGCTTCGGTTCAATTTTATATGCTACCATTTTTGACAGAATTTCTGCCAGCCTGAATGGTCTGTGCACCATATAAAAACGTCCTTTAAACGGGAGCAGCTTCGCACTTTCCCGCAAAATATCATCCAGCGTACATAATGTTTCATGGCGCGCAATTGTCATGGTATCCGTTTCATTTTTTAACCCATGCTGTCCAATCATATAGGGTGGATTTGTCACAACAACATCAAAAGAGACATGCCCGAATATGGCTGATGCCTCTTTGATATCTCCTGTTATAATTTCAATCTTTTCTTCCAGATGATTGTGCAGGACGCTCCTTCTCGCCATATCTACACTCTCTTCCTGGATCTCAAGTCCGGTAAAATGTTTTCCTTTTGTCTTTGCTTCCAGAAGAATCGGAAGAATTCCTGTTCCTGTGCCAAGATCAAGCACCCGATCCTGGGACTTTACTCTCACAAAACTTGACAAAAGTGAACTGTCCATTCCAAAACAAAATTTCCCCGGATGCTGAATAATCTCATATCCTTTGATCTGAAGATCATCCAGACGTTCTCCTTGTTTCAGATTAGTTGTCATTTAATTTTGACGCTCCTTCATTCTTCTCTAAAGCAGCCAGCTCTTTCATCTCTTCTTTCGAAAGCTTTACTTCTTTCTTTCGATGTCTCGGACGGAATTTTAACTCGCTTACTTTATATTCCCGAATCTCTTTCTCGTCATTTTCCAGTGTCACTACGACTTTCACAAGCTGACGAAGAACACTCAGAGACTGTACCTCCCCTTTCAGTCCTTCTACTGTTGTTACAGTATCTCCGATTGACGGCAGACGACTGTTCAGATATTCATATGTCTCTTCTTCGTTTGTCAGACAGCACATCAGACGTCCGCATACTCCTGAAATCTTTGTCGGATTCAGTGACAGATTCTGTTCTTTCGCCATCTTGATAGATACCGGCGCAAATTCTGACAAATATGTGTGGCAGCAAAGCGGTCGTCCGCAGATTCCGATTCCGCCCCGGATCTTCGTTTCATCTCTGACTCCGATCTGTCTCAGCTCAATTCTTGTGCGGAACACACTTGCCAGATCCTTTACCAGCTCACGGAAATCAATTCTTCCGTCTGCTGTAAAATAAAACAATACTTTATTATTATCAAATGTATACTCTGCATCAATCAGCTTCATTTCAAGCCCATGCTTGCGAATCTTCTCAAGACAGATTTTAAAAGCTTCTTTTTCTTTCTCCCGATTCTTTACTTCGATTCTTTTATCTTCTTCTGTTGCGATCCGGATCACTGATTTGAGCGGCTGTGTGATCATATCATCTTCCACATCTTTCGGACCTGTTACAACATTGCCGAATTCCACGCCTCTTGCTGTCTCTACAATGACCTGGTCTCCCGTCTTCACCGGAAACTTTCCCGGTGCAAAGAAATATATTTTTCCCGCAGTCCGGAATCTGACTCCTATAATTGTGGTCATTCTCTAATTCTCCTTTATCGTCAATAATAACAATTCCATAACAAGATCAAAATTTACATTGGCTTTTAATCTTGTCTTTGCAGTCTCAATTGCAGAAAGAATTGCTTCCAGCCCTTCATAAGAACTTCTCTTTACCTGTTCCTTAATTACACCGAGCTGATCTGAAAAAATAACTCCATTCACATCTTTCGTTGCTTTATAAAGCAGTTCATCCCGATACCATACTGTAAACAAATCCAAAAGATCTGTAATCTCCAGCTTATATTCTCCAAGCTTCTTCACAGCCTGCACTACTTCATCAAGTTCCATATCTCTGATATATTTCAAAAGCTGAACCGTCTCTTCTTTGATCTCGTTAAAGTGTTCAGAAGATGCCAGCATAATTGCTCTTCCCATATTGCCCTGGGCAAAAGATGCACAGATATTTGCCTGATAATCCGGAATCTCCAACTGTTCCATAAGATATTTCTTCACAAGCTTATCTTTAATATTTCTCAATTTCAGCATAACACAGCGTGACCGGATCGTTGGCAGAAGTGTCTCTGCATTCTCTGTCAATAGAAAGATCACTGCATATGCCGGCGGTTCTTCAATTGTCTTCAGCAGTGCATTCTGCGCCTGTACTGTCATAAGATCCGCATTTGGGACAATGTAGATCTTATACGGATCACTGTATGGCTTAATCTGAATATCTGCATTAATCTGTTCACGAATATCATCTACGCTGATTGTATTTGGCTTCTCATGTATCACACGAATGACATCCGGATTATTATCACTCATAATCTGACGGCATGACTGACATTCATAGCAAGGCTCCAAACCTTCTTTATTCTGACACTGAAGTGTTATTGCAAATAAATTCGCAAGCAGTTTCTTACCTGAACCACGTTCTCCGTTCAAAATATATGCATGGGAAACTTTGTCTTCTTTTACTGCTGTCTGAATATAATCAATAATCTCTTTATGACCAACGATTTTTTTAAATCCATTATTTACCATATTGATTCCTCTTTTCCAAAATCGTATATAAAATCACATAGAACACAATTTTCATATCAAATACATCATAACATATTTTTTTGTGAATATATAGAATTATTTCTTGATTTCCAGATCAACCGCTTCCCGGATCATTCCCTGGATTGTATCAATCGGCCTCAATTTTCCGTCTTTCATACAGGAAATTACCTTCACCTGAGGATTTTCTTTCGCAATTTCAAGATAGATCTGTCTCGCATCTGTAAGAAGATTTTTAGAACTTTCATATACATCTGCCTGCTCGCCGACATAATTTCGATGCCCTTTTTCTTTTACATTGCTCTTGCTGGCATCCAAATTCACATCGAGAAACAGATAAAGATCTACCGCCGGAAGTCCGAATTCTCCCTGCTCCAACGCAAAAATCCAGTCAACAAACTCTTTCCGGTAGCTCCCAAATCCTCTCGCACACTGATAAACTGCATTGGAAAGCGTATAGCGGTTGAAGATGACATAATCATACTGGCTAAGATCAACCTTCCTGAGACTGTTCCAGCGATCTGCCGCATACCACAGACTCATCGAATATACATCCACTTCTGCTGCATTTACCTTATCTTTTCCTGAAAGCATCCTCCCAATTTCTTTTCCAAAAAAACTGTCATATTGCGGAAAATCAATCAAAAACACACTTTTCCCGCTCTGTTTCAAATATTCTTCCAATAATGTTGTCTGAACCGTCTTTCCGGAACCGTCAAGCCCCTCAAGACAGATGATTTTTGTCTTCTTATTCATTGTTTCGTTCTCCTGTTACTTTTAACATTCCTTCTCGCATGGAACCTTCAACTGAAAATCCCATCTCCCGATAATACACAAGCCAGACAATGATTGCCCGATTTATCCTCTCTCCCGGTGCAAGAAGCGGAATTCCCGGTGGATAAAGATATGCGTATTCCGCCGAGATCCAACCCTCACAGTCTTCCCACGGTCTTATCTCAAAATCTGTTTCCGGAAGGCGTTCTATCTCTGCGCTTGTCATACATACATCCGCTTCCGGGAACCGTTCTTCCGTAAACACTGTATCAAAGTTCTGTTCTTTCAGTTCTTCATCAATAGAAAACAGCGCTTCCACAAGACGTTTCATTCCCTCTTCGCTGTCACATACTGTTGTCATAGCAAGTACATAACTTTCTGCTTTCATTTCCATCTGAAGATGATATTTTTCCAGAAGAATACGGTACAATTCTCCGCTTGTCATATTGCAGTTCAACGTCGAAATGATAATCTTTGACAGATCAAACTGCTCTGTTTTTATTACCTTCAAATGCTTTAAACCCGAAAGTCTCTCCCGCGCCGCAAGAAGCATCCTTTCATATTCACGAAACCATTTTTCTCCTTCTGTCTGAAGAAAATCCATGCAAGCATCTATAGATGCCATTAGAACATAGGACGGACTGCTGCTCTGCAGCATGTGCAGATATTTTCGTACCCGCCCCCGATTTATACGTTCTCCATTAATATGAAGAATTGCCGTCTGTGTCATAGACGGCAATGTTTTATGAAGACTATGAATTACAATATCTGCTCCACATATATTCGAATTCTCCGGGAATATTGTTCCAAATCCAAAATGAGCTCCATGTGCCTCATCAACGATCAGCGGGATTTCATATCTATGAACGATTTCCCCAATAGCACGCACATCTGAAACTACTCCGTCATAAGTTGGAGACACGATCATAACTGCCCGTATTCCCTCATGTTCCCGGAGCGCTCTTTCAATCTCTTCTGCTGAAATCTCTCCATTCAAATGCATCTCGGTAAGAAATTTCGGATAAATATACACCGGCTGCAGTTCATTCATTTCAATGGCATGGTAGACGGATTTATGACAATTGCGCGCCACAAGAATCTTGTCTCCCCGCTTCGTTGTTCCGAGAATCGCACTTAATATTCCAACGGTACTTCCATTGACAAGAAAATGGCTCTCCTCTGCATGATAAATTTCTGCTGCTCTTTCCTGTGCCTCTTTTAAAATTCCTTCTGCATGATGTAAGTCATCAAATCCGTCAATTTCCGTAATATCTAGCCCATACGGCAATGGATATGGCAGCTTCCCGTTTCTCTTATGCCCCGGCATATGAAACGGATAACTGTCTCCGGCAGAATATTCTGCCAGTTTTTCATCTAATCTCTTCATCATTTTTCTTCTCAATCTTCGTTACGCTACTTCTGGCTACTTCTCAATCTTACAATGATAAACGCTGTCTATAACTTCATTCAGCGCATTCTCATCCTCTGTCATCATTCTTGCACTGATAATATAGCAGTGATCCTCAAATCCAACACCGCCTGATACCGCATATTTGTATTCACTTTCTCCGGTATAGTGATAAACCGCATGAAAGGTATCCGCACCATTTTCAGATGCATTTTCAAAACTTACCACTTCTCCCTCCATACTCGGAGAAGTTCCCTTCAAATAACTGACATATTCTTCCGGACTGTGATAAATACTTGACTGCACGGTTTCTACTCCGTCCATTCTGACAATTGAGATCAAACCTTCCTCAGAAACAAATGAAGCGTTTCCCTCTGCATCGGACTCACATTGCCATGATTCATTCGGCAGCGTAATGGAGATTCTTCCGTCTGCTGAAGTATAGGTAAGTCCTTCTATCGTTCCTGTAATCTCCACATTATCTTTGCCGTCTATGATATTCTGCTGTTCTTTCTCCGGCTCTTCTGCCTGGATCGGTTCCGGCGGCTTTGGTTCTTTCTCTTTCTGACAGCCGGTCAAAATACTTGCTGAAAAGAACAATGCGATTGCAATTCTCCGGAACTCTCTCCTGCTTTGCTTCATATCTTCATCCTCTTTCTGCTTTTACTTATGGCCCTTTAGAATCTCTCCCAGCTTTCTGCTGAAAATGTCTGCCATGTCTGTATACATATGCCCTTCGTAATCATTAAAGCTGTTTACAGACCTGTCAAATCCTTCTATTTCAATTTCATTAAAATTATAATATGAAATATCTCTTTCTTCCATATACTTTGTAATAAAATCATAGGCACTTTCATATTCTTTTTCATATTTTGCTAAAGTTTCCTGAGGAATCGGTGTTGTCACAACAATCAGCTCCATCCCTTCTTCTTCGCAAAGCTTACGAATCTTTTCAAAATATTTGACAGATTCTTCCTTTACTTTATCATCAGCCCACACTTCAAATTCATAGTCAAGCGGCGGTCTTCCTATTCTCTGCAGATTTAACGCACCGTTCGGTCCATAGACAGATTCTGCATTGCTGTAAAGAGCATCTTCGTAATTTTTATAATCATCGCTTGTCCTTAATTTCAGATTCGCTATAACATTTTTATAACCCTGACGGTATACATACCACGGAAAAAGTGTAGCACGGAAATCAATATCCAGCATTTTGTCCCGAAAATATTCTAATTTTACAAGCGATGGTTCTATCTCTTCATAGACAGTCGCATAGTCCGGCCCCAGCGAACATTCTGTGATCCAGTAGCCCGGGTCCAACTCATAGATTACTTTCTCCGGCTTCTGGTAACGAAGCATTTCTTTTAAAATATAATACGAATCAATCGTCCATTGACCTCCAATGCACATATTCACATTTTTCTTTCCGGTCACTTCATCAAGTACTGCCGGATGAAATGCTGCCTTTCCATGAGACGTTCCCACATATACATTGTCATACTGTTTTGTCCGAAGATTATGCATATCATTTCGGAACAGATTTAATGGCCGCAGCGCCATCATAAGGCATTCATTTGCAATCAGAAACAGGAGCAAAAATATTACCGGCGATATCCATTTTTTAAAATTGCGCATAAATAAATCCTCCTGTAGAATCCGGCGGCTGTCCAAGCATAGCCGATGACATAAGAAGCGCCATATAAGCAATCCATCGAATCACCCACGGACGTGCTGCCAATGCATTTCTGATCTGTATTCCTCTTTCCTGTAAAAAACTGACAACAAACACTGCCAGACAAGAAATCACAAGAATTCCAAGCGCCAGAATCGTATATTTTACTCCCGCATTCCCGGTTCCTACCTGAATCTCAAGGAGCTGTTGCGGAGTAAAGTCCGTCACAGCATTTTTCATCATCTGAAGCGCCTGCGGAATCGTATCTGCCCGGTCAAAAAACCAGCTAATATTCACAAGCAAAAAGGTTCTTACGATCTGAAATACTTTCCATCCATTGCTCTTATCATTGATATGCAGACGTTTCTTCCATGACCGGTAATTCTGAACCATCAGGCCGCTGAATCCAATGATCAGACCATTGTACAAACCATACACAATGAATTTCCATGCAGCGCCATGCCAGATTCCGACTACAAGGAAAACAACAATATTTGCCAGACAGATCGGCAGCGCTCTCCCGTATGTCTTTCCAAATATTTTCTTAGCAGATTTTCCAAGTTTTCCCATCCATTTTGACAGAGACAGCGGATAGAAAATATAATCTTTCATCCATGTTCCAAGCGTAATATGCCAGCGATGCCAGAAATCTGTAATCGATACTGCGAAATACGGACGCTTAAAGTTCTCATCCAGCTCGACTCCAAATAGCTGAGCGATTCCGATTACGATATCCATTCCTCCCGAAAAATCTCCATAAAGCTGTGCCGAATAGGCAAGCACGCCAAAGATTGCAATTCCGGTATAGGTCGTATATTCATCAAACGCAGCATTTACAAAAATCGCAGCCGTATCTGCCACTACAAGTTTCTTAAAATATCCCCATAGAATTCTCTGCACACCGCGCTCTATCCGTACACGGTCAAAGGAATGTGATTCATAAAGCTGATGTGCCAGACGGTCAAATCTTCCAATCGGTCCCTGAAGAATCTGCGGAAAGAATGATACAAAAAGTGCAAAGCGCAGTGGATTGCGCTCCGGCTCACACCGTTTCCAATACACATCCATAAGATATCCCGCCGACTGAAATGTGTAGAAAGAAAGTCCGATCGGCAGAATCAGGCTCCGGAATCTCAGTTTCAGATGAAATAGATAATCCAGATTTTCAATAAAGAAATTCGTATATTTTAAAATCGCCAGTAATCCAAAATCAAGAACAAGCGCCAGAATCAATACCTGTTTCTTGCGGTTCTTTTTCGTTTTCTTATCAAGCGAATCTCTTTCCTCCACTGCATGAAGCGCAAGTCCTGCTCCATATGTTACCATCGTCACATAGATGAGAAAGAGAGTCATTTTCCATCCGGAAGAAAGATAGTAGAGATAGCTGAATAACAACAGCCATCCCCACTGCCACTTCTTCGGAATCAAATAATATCCTGCTGCCGCAAAGAAAATGAACAGCAGGAATTTCATTGATATAAAAGACATTCCTTCCCCCTTTTATTCTTCCTGAAGTCTCTGCACCATTGCCCAAAGCGCCTCTGCGGAATTAAAATTCTCCGGAATAATCTCTGCCGGTGTCACTGAAATATCAAATGCATCTTCTAATTCCCCTACAATTGATAAAATCGCGAAAGAATCCAACAAACCATCATCAATCAATGTTGTACATTCGTTATAATCCACATCCGGCGTGATCTCTTCTAAAATTTCAATTAACTGTTCCATTTTCTTTTCTCCTGTCTTTTTCTTAATATTTTATACATAAACAATTTCATCATACATGAGTTTTTACCGCAATGCAACGGATTCAGAAATTCTTAAGGTTATGCTTCCGTCATTCAGCATATCTGATGCGATTTCCGGGCGCAATACCTTCACTCCTTCTGCCTTCTCATAGGTAAGTATCTGCGGAAGATTCCTGCTTAAAAACAGATAGATTCCTTCTGTCACAGAATAAGCTCCTACTCGTTCAAATACAAGAAGATCTCCCACCCTTCCACTGATAAGCGGAAGCTGCTTCACAATCACATCATTGACGGTACAGAGAGATCCGCAGATATTCCATTCTTCTGCTGCATCACTCTCTTTAATCTCATTTTTTGCCGGAATATGCTGATAATGCGGAAGCTTCATTGCCATCATCTGTCCAAAATAAGATAAATGATGAATTCCTCCATCCACAATTGCATAACGCTGTTCTTTATTTATCTTCTGATCCACGATCCGCGTCAGATAATAACCGCAATACGCTGCAATATAGCGCCCCATTTCCAGTGTAATATGTCCCCGGAAATGCAGTCCTTCCAAAAGTGATGCAAATGTTTTCAGCAGTTCCTGATCATCCACTTCCGGATCTCCGGCGAAATACGGCACATAAAATCCCGGTCCGTATTCCAATTCTTTCGCCTGATAACCATACGCTTCTTCTAACCTCTGTATAAACTCGTCCAGATGAACAAGCTCTTTTTCTATTTTTGACAGTTTCTTCTTCTGCGTACCGGAATAATACTGCAGACCGCAAAACTCTATATGAGGATATTGGTTTCTGCTGTCAATTATTTTACAAATTTCTTCCTCATCTACCCCAAACTGGTTGCCGCTTGTTACCCGGATCAACGCCGGAAGAATAATTCCTTTCTCCTTTGCCAGACGCTCCAACAATTCCAGATGTGCCCTTGATTCTATCGTATATGTTGCTTTATTCCCGCAAATCTCTATTGTATGACGTACATCTTCCTCTGCTTTATAAACTCCTGACAATACAATCTTCTCCGGTGAAACTCCGGACCGCTCACAGATATGAAATTCCCCCGGCGAACATACTTCATATTTGCTGATTCCAAGATCTCTGCACTGCACTAGAAATGGATTCGCCTTCATGGCAAAACATATTTGCGCCCGCCCGAGAATTCCTTCCATCATCCGGATTCTTTCACGCAGCATGTCCAGATCAAACACATAGGCAGGTGTCTCATAGCGCTTGCTGATCCGTTTCAGTACTTCTCTATCCATACTATTCCTCCAAACTGTTCTCATACTTCTCTCTTAACTGCTTCCGGTCAATCTTTCCATTTTTCGTAACCGGAAGCGTCTCAAGCTGCACAAATACATTCGGTATCATAAAGCCCGGAAGAGTCTTTCCCAGTGTGCGAATAATCTGCTTCTTATCAATCTCTCCTTCATAGAATGCAATGATCTTATGCTCCTCTTCATCATAGATACAGCAATTTCTCACAATCTCATCAATCTTCTCCAGACCAAGCTCAATCTCTCCAAGTTCAATCCGATGTCCCATATGTTTAATCTGAAAATCCTTTCGAGAAGCAAAGTATAGATTCCCGTCCGCACCGTAATAAGCCAGATCTCCCGTCCGGTAAATCCGTTCCAGATAACATCTGTTCAGCGGATTCTGGACAAATGCCTTCGCCGTCTGCTCTGAATTATTATAATATCCAAGTGCCAACGCTGTTCCAGCTACACAAAGCTCTCCCTTTACCCCTTCGTCAGTTACAAGATGATCCTCTTCATCAAGGAGAAATACTTTCTCATTCGGAAATGCCCGTCCAATCGGAAGCACCTCTCCCGGGGCAAATTCCCGGTCAACTACATAGTAGGTGCAGTTGCATGTAATCTCTGTCGGACCATAGACATTGACATACATTGCATCCGGCAGCGCCTCTCTCCAGAGATTCAGATGCTTCACCGGCATAACTTCACCGCTGAAAATCACTTTCTTTACCTTCGTTGGTATCTTATATTCAAATCCTTTCAGCGTTGTAATGATGCAGAGGGCGGATACTGCCCAGATTAATGTAGTAACTTCCCGCTCTACAAGAAAATCAAGCAGCTTCACCGGGAAAGAAAAATACTGTTTCGGAATAATCTGCATCGTAGCGCCCGTTTTCAAAGTCGAATAAATATCCTTCACAGATACATCAAAGTCAAAAGGCGCCTGATTGCCAATCACATCTTCTGACGTAATCTGAAATAATTGTGTAAATTCCTCTATAAAATCAATTACTGAGCGGTGACATACTACAACACCTTTCGGAATACCGGTAGAACCGGATGTAAAATTAGCATACAGCGGATCGGTATCCATACTGCCTGATCGTATGCTGCGAAGTATCTCCTCCTGCGGCTCAACTTCCAATGCATCCTCCAGATCAACAACATCCCCGGTAAATGTAAGCTTCTCTAACTGTTTGTGATAAGAAGCTGATGTTAGTATCAGATCCGCTTCCAGAGTAACCAAAATCTGCCTAAGCCTCTCTGCCGGAAGCTTCGGATCCAGCAGAACATAAAAGCAGCCCGCATGCACCACTCCCATAAACGCTGTCACTGCGGCAACTCCCTTTTCCATAAATACAGGAATCGGACTTCTTCTCTTCGTTCGCTGTGCCAGACAAGTTCCAGCCACTCTTGCTCTCTCCAGCAGTTCCCGATATGTACATTTATCTTTATCATCTGCAAATGCTACTTTATCCGGATAACATTCTGCAGAATGTTCCAGATAATCCAATATATTTCGAATCATTATATACCTCCTGCGTTTTGTCTCATTATACCTTAACCGGATAAATATATCAACGTGAATCCCATGACAAAACTCTTACATTTTAAAGACATTTTTTTCAATATATTTTCTTTCGGTACATATATTCATTTCTTCTATAAATATATGTATTTTTTCTATCGCTCTTTCCACCCATATCAAGTATAATAGACTTATCATAAAAAAGTGAGGTATCATATCATGAGAAAATTAGAAGCACCTACTTTTGAACTTAAATTATTAAGTTCCCTTGCGAAAGTATTTGCAGATGAAGAACCAAAATACCAGACAGAATGTCTTGTAATGACTTCTTTAAAGAACGAGACGATTTCTTTCCAGGCAGCTATTAAAAATGTCGGATTTATGAAACAAAATCTAACATTAAAGGTCATTTCCCCGATTGAAAACATGATTCATGCAAGAAGTGTTGAATACGTTCCGGTCGGACGCTCTGACTGCGGAATCCTTGATGACAATTATCTGAAGACAGGTTCCGGAATGTATCCGGATCTTCTCCGTGAATTAAAAGATAATACAGTTGTTGCATATCCGAACAAATGGCGCAGCGTCTGGTTCGATGTGATTGTTTCTGAAGATGCCGCTGCCGGAATATATCCAATCGAACTTCAGTTTATCAATAGCGAAAATGAAGTCGTATGCAGCGCTTCTACAAAAGTAACAATCATTGACGCCGTTCTTCCGGAACAGGATTTGATCCATACAGAATGGTTCCACGCTGACTGTCTTGCTGACTACTATCATGTAGACGCATTTTCTGAAGAACACTGGCAGATCATTGAGAACTTCCTTGCGGAATACGTTTCCCGCGGATGCAACATGCTCCTGACACCAATGTTCACACCACCTCTTGATATCGCAGTTGGAGGAGAACGTACAACAGTTCAGCTTGTTCAAATCACAGTAGAGAACGGCGAATATCATTTCAACTTTGATCGTCTGAAACGCTGGGTTGACCTCGGTCAGAAATACGGCATCAAATATTTTGAAATGTCTCATCTGTTTTCACAGTGGGGCGCAAACTACGCACCAAGAATCGTTGCCACAGTAGAAGGCAAAGAAGAAAATATCTTCGGATGGCATACACCTGCAGTCGGCGAATACACGAATTTCCTTCATGTATATCTCCCGGCATTAAAAGAGAAATTAGTAGAATGGGGCATTGCAGATATTACATACTTCCATATTTCCGATGAACCTGGCGCACACTTTGAGACATTCAAAGCTGCCAAAGACTCTCTCGGAGATCTGCTTGAAGGCTATCATACATTTGATGCATTATCCACTTATGATTTCTATGAAAATGGACTTGTTGACCGTCCGATTCCTGGAAACAACGAAATCGAACCATTCATTGAACACAACGTACCTCACCTGTGGACATACTACTGCGTTGGACAGTTCTATGAAGTAAGTAACCGCTTCATGTCCATGCCATCAGCAAGAAACCGTATCTACGGCGCACAGTTATTCAAATTTGATATCGAAGGAATCCTTCACTGGGGCTATAACTTCTACAACACACAGTTCTCCAAAGAACATATCAATCCGTATGAAATTACAGATGCAGGCTATGCATTCCCATCAGGAGACTCCTTCCTCGTATATCCGGGCGCTGACAGACATCCGGAAGAATCCATCCGTATGATGGTTCATGATGAAGCGTTAAATGACGTAAGAGCATTCAAGCTTCTTGCATCTCTGACAAGCAAAGAACATGTCGTAGAATTAATGGAAGAAGATCTTGCCGATCCTCTGACATTTAAAGTATATCCAAAATCAGACATGTATCTCATCTCACTGAGAAATAAAGTCAATCGTGAGATTGCAAAATACAGCAAATAAATTCTTTTCAGAACTATAAAACCAGGGCAGTTTTCAGGCACATATCAAATGTGCAGCCTGAAAACTGCCCTGATTGGTTATTACTATTCATCTTCTTTTTTCTCTTCCGGCGGAAGTACAAATCCTACTACATATGCAATACCAAGTACTGCTGCATAAAGGATAACACTCTCAACCGGAATATAATTAAATATATCGTCTAAAAAGATTCCATCATTACCATGAATAAATCGATAACAATAGTGCGCCATAAAAATATTCATTGCAAGAATAAGCAAATCTAAACTGGCAATAATCGCCGCTGCAATCTGATATTTTCCTTTATCATTTTTATTCATTCTCTATCTCCACTGTCCAGATTAGTCCGTTATCATTCCTTCTGAAATCAAATACCGTCTCTTCTGCTGTGCCATCCACAAGAACGGTTGCCTTAACTCTTTCTGATTTTTCTGTCTTCTCCACAACCTCTAATTCTCGCAGCTCAATGTTCTGATTCCTACTCAAATAGTAATATAAAACGCCGTTGTTCCGAGATGATTCAAGACCTTTCTCATCATAATATTCTCCAATATAACCTTTCCACTTTTCAAATGCTTCTTCTGCTGCCTGATTCGCCGCTTCCCTCTGCTCTTCTGTCACTTCTTCCTCTGTAAGACCAATCGGATACGTCATCGTTTCCTCATTATATAATTCCTCATTTGGGCAAACTGTCATAAGTTCAAGCGTTTTCTTAGCTCCCTCGCTGATTTCAAAATCTTCTGTCTCGGAATTCTCAGGCTCTTTCTTTGTGTCATCTGCCTCTTGTGTAGCTGAACTATTGTCGCCCTTCGGCGCTTCATTTTGCTTCTTTGAACCGCATCCGCTAAATACAAAAGCAGTCATTATAATACATACTAAAAATAAATATTGAATTTTCTTTTTTTTTTCATATCAAGCACCTCTTTTCAGATAATTAGTGGTTATGTTCAGTATAGATAAGTTTATAAATTTATTCAATAGAATCTTTCTTACATTTACTTAACAATTGTTACATTCAAAAAAAAGCATTTCGCATTGATCATCTACTGCAATTTCTTTTGAAAAGGATGAATACGTTTTCACATTTGAGAAACCAATGTCCTTCAAATATTGTTCCATTTCTCCAAACTTATAAAGATGTATCTGGAAGTCCATTTCTTCCCTCGCTAATAATATTTATAAATATAAAAAGGATGGGCACCATCTCTCTGATACCCATCCACTCTTAACTTATTTATAATATTTCTCACATGTATCTCTAAACTGTTCAAATAAATCATAGTATGTATTACAATATCTATCGGAGTCATTTATTTAATTCCGCTTAGAGCCAGTCCTTTAATAAATTGTTTCTGGAAAATCAGGAAAATAATGATCATCGGCACCATAATCATTGTTCCTACTGCCATGATTGCTGCAAGATCTTCTCCTCGCTGACTTGAAAAATATACAAGTCCCAGCGGCAGTGTCATTTTCTCTTTATCATTCAGCATAATCAATGGATTCAAATAATCATTCCAGTGCGCCATCGCTGTAAAGATTCCGATCGAACCAATTGCCGGCCGGATCATCGGTAAAATCACATGCCAGTATATTTTCATCGGCCCTGCCCCGTCAATTTTCGCAGCTTCACAAATACTGTTTGGAATGTCTTCAATAAACTGCTTCGCCAGATAAATAGAAAACGCACTGACCATCGAAGGAATAATAAGCGCCCATTGACTGTTCAGAAGTCCTAATTTCATATTCATCAGATAACGTGGAATCATTGTTACCTGTGAAGGTACCATCATTGTTGCCAGTAACAGCATAAATAACGGTTTTTTCAGCTTAAACTCATATTTTGCAAATACATAGCCAAGTAATGTACTTGTAATGATTACGATCATTGTTACAACGGCTGTAATCATAACACTGTTGAAAAACCATGTTCCGATCGGAGCTTTCTCAAGCGCTGTCTCGTATCCTTCTATCGTCCATTCTGTAGGAAAGAACTGCGTTTTGTTCATATGGATTTCTGCATTTGATTTAAAGGAAGTACAAAACATCCATACAATTGGATACATCATCACAGCAGAAAACGCGATCAGAAATAAAATAATTATCATATGATACGCTTTAAATTTCTTATATTCCATTATTCATAACTCCAATCTGCCCGCATCATCCTGTTCTGGATCATAGCAACCACAAAGATCATCAAAAATAATGCCGTTGCAACTGCCGATGCATAGCTCATATCAAATTGCGTGAAACTGATTCGATAGATGTAATTTGTCAGTACCATTGCACTGTCCTTCTGCCCACCATCCGGAACAAATACTTTGAACTGGGCAAACATTTGAAAATAGTTTGCCATCGTCATAATTGCCACGAAAGCAAATGTTCTTCCGATTAGTGGAAGCCGGATAGAAATAAAACGTCTTACAGGACCTGCTCCGTCAATTGCCGCTGCCTCATCAAATTCCTTTGGAACGCTCTCAAGCCCTGCCGTAAAAAGTACCACATTATATCCAATATCTGCCCATAGTGTAAATACAATCACGATCAGAAACATTTGCCATGTTGTCAAACCCCAGTTCTTTGGTGTTCCCCCCAGGTATTTAATAATTTCATTCAAAAGTCCGCCTCTTGTACCAACGATGCCATATTTCCAGATAAGCGCAGTTCCTACCATCGGAGCAATACATGGAATAAATAAAATTGTCCGGAAAAATGTCTTAATTCCTTTTGACGGCAATACTGAAATAATCTGTGCAAGAAACAATGTAATCACAATATTTCCAAGAACTGCAACAATACAAAACACAAGTGTATTTATGACTGCCTTATAAAAGACTTCATCCTGAAACATACGCTTATAGTTTTCCAAACCAAGAAACGGCTGGGTGCTGTTTACAGGGTTATATTCAAAAAATGATATCCCAAGTCCATAAAATAACGGAAAGACTGAAAATATAAACAGCAGCAAAAATCCGGGAACGAGAATCGCTGCCACAAACTTATTATTTTTCATCTCTTCCTCCTTTCTATCAACCGCAGTTAATCAACCTTCTAAAAAAGGCAGGGAAGTTTATCCCCTGCCCTTTCATTTTTCAATTATTCCATAGAATATCCAATCTGACATTCTTCCGAAATAGATTTTGATACATCTGTCAGAGCTTTCTCAATATCTCTGTTTTCAGACTGACATAAGTCAATGAACATTTCATTAAATCTTGTTCTCATATCTGATGTATTGTAAGGTCCCATCCACTGTCCGTCCGGTAAGATTTCCAGTAAAAATTCAACCTGTGGAAGTTCTTCTTTATATTTTTCATTTTCTAATAAAGATTTTCTTGGCGGAAGCTGTGCGCATGCAATATTATGCTCTACAAGATTCTCCGGCTCACTGAAGAATTTTACAAATGCCCCCTCTTTGTGTTCTCCTACTTCCGGTACGATGATTCCCCAACCTGTTTCAGATGCAAATCCCATCTTATCTCCGTACATTGGAACCTGTGCATATTCAAAATCTTCACCGTATGTCAGGTCATAGCTCTCTAATCCATCAGAAATCGCCCAGGAACCAACAGATGCCATATAACCGATTCCCTGGTACACATCGTTATAGCAGTAGTCTCCGTTTGTTAAATGTTCCAGATCACATTCTCCGTTATCGACCATGCTCAAGATCTCTTCCATTGCTTTAATACCTTCCGGTGTTGCAAAGTTTACAGAATTATCTTCGTTCAGATACTGTCCCCCCTGCTGAAGGATCATTGCCAGATAGTTACAGAATAAAGAGTCTCCATCAAGCATTTCAAAACCTTTTACTTCTACAAGATCGCCGTTAGAAACTGATACCTCCTGTGAAACTTTTCTTAATTCTTCCCATGTTGTCGGATAAGAAATTCCTTTTTCTTCAAACATTTTTTTATTTACGATCATTCCGCCGTACTCAAGGTTATATTCCATCGGAACGCCATAGTATTTTCCATCTTTCTTATAAATACCAAGAGTTGGATCCATGTAATCAGATTCTAATTCAGAAACAAGATCTTCCGGAACTTCAGAAAGAGCATCTGTCTTAATAAAGTCAGGCGCCATTCCGCCCCATACAGCCAGGATGTCAGCTCCGTCTTTTGCAGATGTCAGTGAAGTCTGAATCTTTTCGCTGTAAGCGCTGAATGGATAGTCTGTTACTTTTACCTCATACTTATCCTGGGATTTATTGAATTTTTCTGCCATTTTCTTATAGGAAACAGTCCAGGCGTCATTCTGATGACACCAGAAATTCAGAACAATCTTCTTTCCGGAAGCATTATCCTTTTTTGCATTACTGTCAGTATTTTTATCGCTATTGCCGCATCCGGCTGCCATACCGGCTGTCATTGCCATTACGAGCATAACTGATAAAATTCTCTTTTTCATAATTACATCTCTCCTTTTCGTATACTTTCCTTCGTTAGATATTTTATCAATCATATATAGATGCGTCTAATTGAATTATTTTATAAATGCATTTATCTATTTGTTTTTTCTATAAATAAAGTTTTATCGCTCTTTATATTGAAATACTCCAACTCCCATTCCGATATCTTCCGGGTGTTCCATGAGCCATCCTTTAAATGATTTCTGCAAACTCGTTGTCTCTGGATAAGATTGTCTATCTTCTGATATATCGCCAAAGATCCGTTCCTCTGCCTGACGGAAAGGATATACAATATCATACACTTCAAAACGATTTTGAAAATCAATGATATTACTTTCTTCTCCAAGGAAATATTTCAGTACCGGAGATAGCAGCCAGGATTCACAGACATATACATTTTCTCCTGTAAATCCTCGATCTTTAAAAAATACTTCTGCTTTTTCAAATGCTTCCTGGCATGCATCTTTTGATAACTTACCATCTTCGGGGATATGTACATTCAATACCTTCATCCCTTGTGGATAAATATTGTTATCTGTTTTGATTTCTTTTTCCAGTCCAATCGGTTCAAACTGAAGTCTTCCAAGCCGGAATAATTTCCCGCGAAGTGAGAGACTGATCCAACCGGCTTCCCGAAGTCCCGGACAGCCATTTTTCTTTTCATAAGCATTCGCCCAGATTGCAATGTCTCTCATATTTAACATATACACTTCTTCAGAAATGCCTTCCTCACAAAACCATTTCCATGCCTCTGCCGCAAAATGAACATACAGATACAGTACCGTCTGTTCAAAATTCTCTGTTTCTTTTCCTTTTTCGAAAAATGCCTTCAAGTCTGTATCAAATAATTCTTTCCATTCCTGATATACTTTCTCCGGCATTTGAAAATTATTTACAAATTGTACTGCACATTCACTTAATCCAATCTTCTCCATTAATCTATCAATTTCCATGATAAGCCCTCTCTTCCCTAATTTATCTCATCATATAATTTTTCTATGGAATCTGTCAATTCCAAAACAATACAAAAAAAGAACCTCGAAACTGAGATTCTTTTCGTAAAGCCGATGATCGGACTCGAACCGATAACCTGCTGATTACAAATCAGCTGCTCTGCCAATTGAGCCACATCGGCATATCATAA
>CAUCYJ010000017.1:0-22132 GCA_958446945.1 uncultured Lachnospiraceae bacterium
TTGCCTTAAAAACAACTATCTCTCCGCGCTTCGGATTCTTTGCATCATAAATAATTCTATTTACCAGCACAATATCACCATTATACAATATCGGCTTCATAGAATCTCCCACTGTACTGATACGTTGACCAAAATACCACACGAGTACAAATGCAAACAGACATACAACAAATATTTGAAACGCCCACACCGATGCCGTCTTAAGATCCTGAACAAAGTGTCGGCGCCTTTTTCTGATTTTTTCTAACGATAATTCCCTCATAGGTATTTTCCTCTTCATATGAGCAAAAAAGGACAAGTACCCATTAGTATTTGTCCTTTTTTAACGCTGTTATTATTTTACTAATTCTTTTACTTTCGCTCTCTTACCAACGCGTCCTCTTAAGTAGTTCAGTTTTGCTCTTCTGACTTTACCTCTTCTGATCACTTCTACTTTTTCAACGTTTGGAGAGTGTAACGGCCAAGTCTTTTCTACACCGATTCCGTTAGAGTTCTTTCTAACTGTGAATGTAGCTCTTGTGCTTCCACCCTGTTTCTTAAGAACTGTACCTTCGAAAATCTGGATTCTTTCGCGGTTTCCCTCTTTGATCTTAGCGTATACTTTTACAGTATCACCTACGTTAAATGCCGGTACTTCAGCTTTTAACTGTTCAGCTTCAATGCTTCTAATAATATCGTTCATTGTGCGACCTCCTTATTATTTGGACGTTCTTAATACATGATTTGTATCAGAGGACCATCTCTATCTTCTCACAACATGAGTATACTATCATAGTTTCATCCAATTTGCAAGAACTTTTCTACAGTTTTCTCCATCTTTCTTACTCTTCTGAAAGTTTTTTCAAAAATTCCTGTTCTTTTTTCGTAAGCACTGCCTTTTTTAACAAATCCGGTCTGCGCTCTTTCGTTCGAAGAATGGATTGCTCCCTTCTCCACGCCTCGATATTTTTATGATGTCCGGAAAGCAGCACCGGAGGAACTTGTTTCCCATGCCAGACTTCCGGCCTGGAATACTGCGGATACTCCAAAAGACTGTCTTGAAAGCTTTCAAATTCCGCCGATACATCGTTGTGCAGCACCCCTGGAACAAGACGCGAAATCGCATCGATCATTACCATTGCCGGCAATTCTCCGCCTGTCAGCACATAATCTCCGATGGAAACGTAATCTGTTACAATTTCTTCCAATACACGTTCATCAATTCCTTCATAATGCCCGCATAAAAGCACAAGATCTTCTTCCTTAGCCAGATCTTCTGCCATTTTCTGTGAAAATGTGTCTCCCTGTGGAGAAAGATACACTACTCGCAATTTTTTTTGCTCTCTTTCTATACTGCCTGCCACCTGATCGTCCTGCACTGCGCTATTTTCACGTCTTCTTGTGTTAATTTTCTCTTCCACCGCCTGATATGCCAGATAAACCGGTTCTGCCTGCATCAGCATCCCTGCTCCTCCGCCATATGGATAATCATCAACACTGTGATGCTTATTAAACGCATAATCACGGATATTTACCGCTTCAATCGACAGCAGACCTTTCGCCTTTGCCCGCCCAATAATGCTTGTCTCCAGTCCACTCATAACCATATCCGGAAATAGTGTTAATATATGAAAGTTCATCTGTCTTCCTGCCTCTTTTATCTATTTTTCTAAATTAGGAAAGCAAACCATCCATCAAATGGATTGTCATTTTCATTGCTTCCACATCCACATCCAGAATGCACTCTTTGATTGCCGGAAGCAAAACTTCTTTTCCATCTTCTGTCTCTACAATATACACATCATTTGCCCCGGTTTCCATCACATCTTTTAGTACTCCAAATGTTGTACCATCTTCCGTATTTACCTGCATGCCAATGATGTCTGCAATATAGTATTCATCTTCCTCAAGCGCTACTGCATCTTCGCGATTTACAAGAAGGCTCTTTCCTTTATACTTTTCAATATCATTAATGTTATCAATTCCTTTAAATTTCACGATAACAAACTGTTTAAAAAACTTCACTCCCTGGATCTCCAACGGAATCTGCTCCCGTCCTGTATCTAATGTAACCTTTTTCAACAGTTTAAATCTGGCCGGATCATCCGTTGTCGGAAATACTTTGACCTCGCCCCGGATTCCATGTGTAGAGGAAATCACCCCTACCTGCAGCATTTTCTCCATAATCTCTCCTTATATCTGATTGACAAAAAAGGACATCTCAAAACGCTTCTGTTTTGAGACATCCCTTCTATATCTATTGAAGGATGTCTACGACAACCTTCTGATCATCTTTTGCAGCAGCTGCTTTCACAACTGAACGGATTGCCTTTGCAATACGTCCCTGCTTACCGATAACCTTACCCATATCTCCGTCAGCAACATGCAGTTCAATCACTGTTGTTTTGCCTTCAGTTTTCTCAGTAACCTGTACGCTGGCAGGATCATCTACCAGTGCTTTTGCGATTACTTCTACTAATTCTTTCATGTCGCCTTACCTCCGTGAAGCACTGAATTATTTTTCAATACCAGCTGCTTTAAAGATTTTGCCGACTACTTCTGTTGGCTGAGCGCCATTGTTTAACCATTTTTTAGCTGCTTCTTCATTTACTTTGAATTCGCTTGGGTTCTTTGTTGGATCGTAAGTTCCGATTTCTTCGATGAATCTACCATCTCTCGGAGCTCTTCCGTCAGCAACAACGATTCTATAGAAAGGAGCTTTTTTCTGTCCCATTCTTTTTAATCTGATTTTTACTGCCATTTCTTTCACCTCCCTGAAAATGCTATCTATGACCAAGTATGTGGATTCACATCTAAGTCCTTAAAAAGGTAATTTGAATTTCCCCTTTTTACCAAATTTACCACCCATCATGCCCGGAAGCTGTTTCATCATCTTTCTTGATTGTTCAAACTGCTTCACCATGCGGTTCACATCTGCAATATTAACTCCTGCTCCCTGTGCAATCCGATGTTTTCTTGATGGATTCAATATTTCCGGATTCCGTCTTTCTTTCGGTGTCATGGAAAGAATCATAGCCTCCATCTGTGCCATCTTCTTCTGACCTTCCTCTGAATCAATCTGATTTAACTGACTTGCATTCAGTCCCGGCATCATGCCAAGAATACTGGAAAGACCGCCCATCTTCTTCATCTGCTTCATGCTCTCAAGATAATCATCGAAATCAAACTGAGCTTTCTTGATCTTCTGAGACATTTCTTTTGCTTTGTCTTCATCAATCTCTGCGCCAACTTTCTCAATCAATGTCAGCACATCACCCATACCAAGGATTCTCGATGCCATTCTGTCCGGATAAAACTGTTCCAGATCAGAAAGTTTCTCACCCATACCGACATACAGAATCGGCTGCCCGGTTACAGCTCTAATGGAAAGCGCTGCACCGCCTCTCGTATCGCCATCAAGCTTTGTCAAAATCACACCGTCAAGTCCAATCTTCTCATTGAAACTCTGAGCTACATTAACTGCGTCCTGACCAGTCATAGCATCTACAACGAGAATTGTCTGATGAACTTCAACGCTCTCTTTGATCTCCTGAAGCTCTGCCATCATATCTTCATCTACATGAAGACGTCCGGCTGTATCAAGAATCACAAGATTATTGCCATTCTTTGCTGCGTGTTCCAACGCAGCCTTTGCAATATTGGCCGGCTTATGGTTCTCACCCATACTAAAGACTTCCACGCCTTGCTTCTCGCCATTGATCTGAAGCTGTTTGATTGCTGCCGGTCGATATACATCACAGGCAACAAGAAGTGGCTTCTTACCCTTTAACTTAAACTTCCCGGCGAGCTTTGCTGTCGTTGTCGTCTTACCTGCCCCCTGAAGACCAGCCATCATAATTACCGTAGTTGCTTTTCCCGGCTGAAGCGTAATCTCCGTTGTCTCTGAGCCCATCAGCTTGACCATCTCTTCATTTACAATCTTGATGACCATCTGTCCCGGATTCAGTCCGTTCATCACGTCCTGTCCAACTGCACGTTCCTGTACATCCTTTACAAACTTCTTAACAACCTTGAAGTTTACATCCGCCTCGAGCAGAGCCATTTTCACTTCACGAAGCGCTGTCTTTACATCATCCTCTGTAAGCCGTCCTTTGCTTCTTAAATTTTTAAATACATTTTGAAGTTTCTCAGTTAAGCTGTCAAATGCCATTCTATAACTCCTCTATAATCTCTGCGGAAATCTCGCGGATCCCATTCAGAACCTGCTGTGTGTTCACTGCATCACATGACTCCAGAAGACAGTCAATCTGACTTATCTTCTCTCGTATGGAAAGAAACTTCTCGACAAGATGAAGCTTCTCTTCATAACTTTCCAGCGTCTTGTTGCAGCGTTTGATCAGATCATGTACGCCCTGTCTACTGATTCCTTTTGCCTCTGCGATCTCGCCAAGTGAAAGGTCATCCAGCACAAACTGTTCATAGATTTCTTTCTGATGTTCTGTTAAAAGTTCTCCATAGAAGTCATATAACAATGTCTGTTCCAGGATTTCGTTCATTTCTCATCACCTCTGGTATCATATAACAAAAAAGCAAAGGTGTCAAGTATTTTTTCTTGACACCTGTAACTTTTTTTATTTGTCTACTTTCTCTTTCTATTTCAGCAGTTCCTTTATCTGCACCAGCCCCCATCCTTGCTGGTTTCCCGGAAGCCCCAAATCTTTGCAGCTTTCTCTGAATTTCAGTTTTACTTCCACATTGGTCATTTGTGGGTATTTTGATAAGAGCAAGGCAGCTGCTCCAGATACGATCGGCGTTGCCATCGATGTTCCGCTCTTTTCTATATATGGTTGTGCTCCCCATTTTCGAAAGCCTGCATTGCAGGAACGGATATTTGCCCCTGGTGCAACCAGTTCCGGCTTCAGAACACATTCTTCTGTCGGACCTCTTCCGGAATAATTACAACATAATTTCCCATGTATTTCTGCTCCGCTCTCATCATCAGAAGCTCCTACGGTAATAATCTTCTTACAGCACCCCGGCGCCGTCACTGTTCCGCAATGTGGTCCATAATTTCCTGCCGCTGCCACAACAACAATCCCCGCATCCCAAAGTGTCTCCACTGCTTCCATAAGCCGTTTCTTGGAGCGCTTGTCACTTTCCGGCTGTGACCCGACAGAAATATTCACAATACGGATCTGATAAATATCTTTAAATCGTAAAATCCATCGGATTCCCTTAATAACTGTATCTACTGTGCCGTGCCCGCGACGGTCAAGTACTTTCAAAACAATGAATCTGCAGCCCGGCGCAATGCCGCAGAGCTTCCCTCCTGACATTCGTCCATCGCCTCCGATAATTCCACATACATGGGTACCGTGACCACAGTCATCATATGCCCCCACTCTTCCCGCTATCATATCCTGAAAACTCAAAATCCGCCCTTCAAAATCCGGATGGAAAGCGATCCCGCTATCCAACACTGCTACTGTAATTTTACCGCCAAGGCATCTCCCGGAAGCCGTATCTTCACACCAGTAATGAATCCGTTCTTTTACTCTCTGCATAAAAATTCCTTTTCTATTATCATATGGAAAAAGAATTTTTTGCGCTCTTCTCCTCTTGCATAAAACTTTTTAGCTTCACAAAATATTTTTATAAAATTTTATATTTTAAGGAAACATGGGCAAGCCATCCTTCATAAGATAAAGTGTAAACAAACAAAACATGGAGGTTCTTTTATGAGCGATTTAACTGCAACAAACTGTGGATGTGGATGCGAAGGAACAACAACAAACAACAGCTGCAACATTATCTGGACATTACTTCTTCTTTCCTGCTTATGCGGCAACGGCGGCGGATGCGGCGGTTGGGGAAATGGCTGCGGTAACGGATGTGGCAACGGTTTTGGAAATGACAGCTGCACATGGATTATTTTACTTCTCTTATTCTGTGGCAACGGATTCGGATGCGGCAATAACTGCGGCAATGGATGCGGATGCTAACAACCATTTCCAAAGAATCATCTCTAACGGGGGCTGCTTCAGCAGCTCCCTTCTTTTATGACTTTCTGTATTTTTCTGGCTCGTTCTTTTTCTTCTCCTCTTTTTCTTTCAATTTTTTTGTTAGCATACAGTCCTCATCGATTTCATAGACTGCATTTCCGTCAATGATTAATTTGCGCTTCATACGATAACTCCTCTTCTTTTTTATTATAATATGAGGATTTCATATTTTCGCTTTCTTATACATATATATGGATATTGTAAGACAGAGGAGGTACTATGGAACAGAAAAAAACAATCCCAATGACACCTTTTGACAGTTTAATTTCCAGTGAACATCTTCAGATGATGAAATTGATGCTTCCATATATGCCGCCAGGAACACAGAAGTTTTTTGCTTTCTACATCAAATTTTTAGAGCTCCGGCATACGATGCAGTTTTTTCAAAATTTTCACACAGATTACATTGATCTTGGACTATCCAAAAGTCCGCCTTCCCCTTTTGATCTGTTTCGTGATATTCAGCCTTATATGAATCCAAAAGATTCTGAATCACTGTCACAGCTTCTTCATTTAATGGAAATGCTAAAAACAATGCAGGCAATGTCAGACGCCCAGACTCCGGACAGCTCTCCACTCTCCATGATGATGGGAATGCTTTCCCCGGAACAACAATCTGCCTTTGCCGCTTACAGCGATCTTTTTTCTAATCTGGAAGCGCAGGAAGAAACAAATACCTCCCCGTCCGAACCACCTACTTCACCTTCGAAAGGAGATCAAAGAAATGAATCAGAATGCATGGATGAAACACCCGGCACTTGCTAATATGGATCCGCTCAAACTTGAACTCATTCGCACAGCAGCCGCACAGACATCCGGAAAAAGCGGAAAAGATCTTGCTCCAATCCTTCTTGCCCTGATTACCAGTGCACAGAAAAAAGGAATCCGTTTTTCTCAGAAAGAGATTTCTCTTATTTTAGATTTACTAAAAGAAGGGAAAACAGAAAAGGAACAGCAACAGATTGACCAGACAGTTCAGACTGCGAAACAGCTTCTGAATCGTCATTAAAACTTTTCAACAGTCTTCTGCAAAAATAATTACAGGACAGGAATTTCACATCTGTTTTTGAATTCCTGTCCTGTATGATTTACCGATTCTCCTACAACAATCTCGATACTCTCTTTTTATTCTGCTTTCGTATGTCCCAGGAATTCCAGCAGCGCCCCATAACGCTCCTTCATCTGCTCATATCCCTGTTCATAAAATGCCTGCAGTTTTTCCATATCTTTCTCAAGTCTCCCAACCGTCGGACCTTCCGGACGAATGACAAAAATCTTTCCTTCCGCCTCAAGACGGTCAATTCTGTCTGCCATCCTGTTATATTCCCGATATCGGTTCAAAATTGTCTCCACAAGCTTTGGATATTTTTTCTGATATGCTCTCCGATAAATTCTTGCCTGCGCTACACTGACCGGTTTCTTTCGATAACCGGCTGGTCTTGTCAGAACAACAATCATCTTCTTATTTCCATACTCAATTGCACGCTTCAACGGTACAGAGGATGCCAACCCTCCATCCAAATACGGCTCATCATCAATCCGTACAATTGGCGCTAACAGAGGAATACTGCTGGAAGCCCGGCAGATTTTCATAAGCCGTTCTTTATCTCCGTGATTTTCCGTCAGAAATTCTGCTTTTCCTGTCTCACAATTTGTTACAACAAGTTCGCACTGCATCTCTGATTGAAAGAATGTATCAAAATCAAACGGAAAATCTTCTAATGGAAACCGGTGAAAAATCTTCTCCATATCAAGAAGCGTATGCTCTTTTATCACTGTTTTAATTCCTGCATAATATCTGTATTTTCTTTCGGTCTGCATCATACACTCTTTTGTTCGTCCAGCCTGCTCTGAAACAAAGTCAAGGGCGTTGCATGCCCCTGCTGAAACTCCGATTACATGGGACGGCACAAAATTCTGTTCTGTCAGATAATCCAGCACTCCTGCTGTGAATACCCCTCGTTTTGCCCCGCCTTCCAATACCAGTGTTGCTTTTTCCATGAAAACTCCTCCCATGTTCTTTTTATTCTCTTATTATATACCCTTTTTCCCATCCTTCAACCAAAAAAATATGAAATTTCTAAAACCCCTATGCAAAAAGCTCCTCTCTCCTTGCAAAACGCCTTGACAGTATGTTAGAATACACCCGTATGTGTATGAATTAATTTAGATAATCTGAGTTATGAAAGGAGATATATCAATATGATTAGTGCAAATAATATCACTTTACGAGTGGGTAAAAAAGCGCTTTTTGAAGATGTAAATATTAAATTTACCGAAGGAAACTGCTATGGATTGATTGGTGCTAATGGCGCCGGTAAGTCTACATTTCTGAAAATTCTTTCAGGGCAATTAGAACCTACAAGCGGAACTGTCACAATCAGCCCGGGAGAACGACTTTCTTTCCTTCAGCAGGATCATTTTAAATACGACGAATTTATGGTGTTAGATACTGTTATCATGGGAAATGCACGCCTTTATGAAATTATGAAGGAAAAAGAAGTTCTCTATGCCAAAGAAGATTTTACAGAAGAAGACGGTATCAAAGCCAGCGAATTGGAAGGAGAATTTGCTTCCATGAACGGTTGGGAAGCTGAAGCCGATGCAGCTTCTTTGCTCAACGGACTTGGCATCGAAACAGATCTTCATTACAAATATCTAAAAGATCTGACTGGACCTGAGAAAGTAAAAGTACTCCTTGCCCAGGCTCTTTTCGGTAACCCGGATATTTTGCTTTTGGACGAGCCGACAAACCATCTTGACTTAGATGCCATTGCATGGCTGGAGGAATTCCTGATCAACTTTGACAATACCGTCATCGTTGTATCCCATGACCGCTATTTTCTTAATAAGGTTTGTACTCAGACCGCAGACATTGACTACGGTAAAATCCAGCTTTTTGCCGGAAACTACGACTTCTGGTACGAATCCAGCCAGCTTCTTATCCGTCAAATGAAGGAAGCAAATAAAAAGAAAGAAGAAAAGATTAAAGAACTTCAGGATTTCATTTCCCGTTTCTCTGCCAATGCCTCAAAATCCAAACAGGCTACTTCAAGAAAACGTGCATTGGAGAAAATCCAATTAGATGAAATCCGTCCGTCCAGCCGTAAATATCCTTATATTGACTTCAAACCAAACCGTGAAATCGGTAATGAAGTTCTGACTGTAGAAGGGCTGTCTAAGACAATTGATGGCGAAAAGGTTCTGGACAATCTTTCTTTCACAATCGGTCGTGAAGATAAAGTAGCATTCGTAGGAAGTAACGAGCTTGCAAAAACAACACTGTTCCGTATTCTTACAGGCGAAATAGAGCCAGATGAAGGAACTTACAAATGGGGTGTCACAACTTCTCAGGCATACTTCCCGAAAGACAGTACAAAAGAATTTGACAATGATTATACAATTGCTGACTGGCTTATGCAATATTCTGACGAAAAAGATGTAACATACGTTCGCGGTTTCCTTGGCAGAATGCTTTTTGCCGGAGAAGACGGCGTGAAAAAAGTAAAAGTCCTTTCCGGTGGTGAGAAAGTTCGCTGTCTCTTATCTAAAATGATGATTTCCGGTGCAAATATTCTGATTCTGGATGAGCCGACAAACCATCTGGACATGGAATCTATTACCGCGCTGAACAACGGATTGATCAAATTCCCAGGCGTCATTCTTTTTGCTTCTCATGACCATCAGGTTGTACAGACAACCGCTAATCGTATCATGGAAATTATGCCGGGTGGTAAACTCATTGATAAGATGACAACTTATGACGAATATCTTGAAAGTGATGAAATGGCAAGAAAACGCCAGACCTATTCTCTGACTGAAGAAGACAACTAATTCTGGTTTTCAGTCAATCGGATAGTCACATCTATTACTGCTAAAAAACGCAGCTCTGTGTAATTCTTACACAAGGCTGCGTTTTCATTATGTAATTTCTTTTATCCTAATGCCACATCTAACACCATCATAAGTGCAAAACCTACTGCGAATCCAATTGTTCCGACATTACTATGACTTCCTTCACTTGCTTCTGGTATCAATTCTTCCACAACAACATAAATCATGGCTCCCGCTGCAAACGACAGCAAATACGGAAGTATCGGTGTAATCAATTTTGCCAAAAGAATCGTAACAACAGCTCCAGCAGGTTCCACAATTCCTGACAGCACTCCATAGAAAAATGCCTTTCTTCTTTTTACTCCTTCTCCTAAAAGAGGCATACTAATAATAGCTCCTTCTGGGAAATTCTGAATTGCAATTCCAAGAGAAAGTGCAAACGCTCCTGCAATTGTAATCTCTTGATTTCCAGAGAGCATTCCTGCAAATACAACTCCAACTGCCATTCCTTCCGGAATATTATGAAGTGTTACTGCAAGTACCATCATTGTTGTTTTTCCCAGCTGCGTTTTCGGCCCTTCTTGTTCTTCACTGTTCAGGTGCAGATGCGGAATGACGCGATCCATCATAAGCAAAAATACAATTCCAAAAAGAAATCCTACAACTGCCGGGACAAAAGCAAATTTCCCCATATCCTTTGACATATCCATACCAGGAATCAAGAGTGACCAGACTGAAGCAGCCACCATCACACCCGATGCAAAACCTAGCAGCGCCTTCTGTATTCCCGGACGTATCTTCTGTTTCATAAATAATACACAGGAAGCGCCACAGGCAGTTCCTGCAAATGGAAGTAAAATTCCTAATAATATACTTGTCTTCATCAAACCTCCTGTTCTAGTTCTCCTCTTTTTGTGTCTTTATCCCTTTTTCTTTCCATTTTCCTCTGCGATAACAGATTGTTGTAATTACAGCCCCAAGTACCCAGGAACTCAGTAACGAAATAAAAATACAACGATAATCTCCTGTCGGCAATTCAGGCGTTCTTGTAAGATACGAAATTCCATAAGCAAGAGGTACGCGAATCAATACCGTTGTAATCAGCGATATCCACATTGGAGTCATCGTATCTCCCGCTCCTCTCATCACCCCTGAAAGACTCTGAGTCACTGCCATCGCAATATATCCTACCGCAAGAATTTTCATCATATTAGCACTCAGTGTTACTAATTCTGATGTTGTTGTAAAAATTTCCATTAAATATTTACCAAATACAAGGATTGCTGCAGTAATCACTGCTGAAACACCTACCGCAATCAGGGTTCCTTGTTTTGCTCCCTGTTCTACCCGGTCATAACGCTTAGCTCCAACATTTTGCCCCGCATAAGTTGTCATTGCTGTTCCAAAGGAAAAATTCGGCATCATGGCAAATCCGTCTACACGCATAATAATTACATTTGCCGCAATTACCATTTCTCCAAAACTGTTCGTCAAAGACTGTACGACAACCATCGCCATAGAAAAAATTGCCTGAGTAACTCCGGATGGAAGACCAAGCCGTATAATCGTTGATGCATGAAAGCGATCCATTTTCAAATATTTCCATTTCATGTCAAAAACCTCTGTCATTTTCGCCAGTTTAATCATACATAACACAGCCGATACAACCTGCGCGATTACAGTTGCCAGCGCTACTCCCGCAACCCCCATTTTTAATCCTGCAACAAACCAAATATCCAACACGATATTAATAACCGTTGCAATCAACAGATAAATAAGCGCAGATATTGAATCTCCTAATCCCCGCAATATTCCACATAGAATGTTATAGTAGGCAACTCCAGCAATTCCCATCAACAAAATCATTAAATAAGAAGCACACCAATCAATAATACTTTCCGGTGTATTCAGCATATGTAAAAGCGGCTTTACTAAAAGTGCCCCAAGAACCATAATAATTACCGAGGCCAGAGCTGTTAATGTAACGCAGTTTCCAATAGTCTTTGACAATTCCTCTCTCTGCTTCGCACCAAAGTATTGAGATACCATAACACTCGCACCAACAGAAATCCCAATAAAAAGCACAAGTAGCAAATTGAAAATTGGACTTGCACTTCCAACCGCTGCTAATGCATTATCTCCCACATATCTTCCAACAACAATACTATCTACGGTATTATAAAGCTGTTGTGCAATATTTCCAATCAGCATCGGTATCGTAAATATTACAATCTGCTCCCAGGGTTTCCCAACGGTCATATCCGCCGGAGCAAATAATTTCTTCAGACTAATTCCCATCTTCTTTCTTCTTCTCCTTCTCATATGTTTTGAAAAGCGAAGGTTTTTCAAACCCTCGCTTCTTTTACTCTCATTATACAGTATTCGCTTAGCGAATCCGCTCTGGAAAACCTACTTTTTTCTGCACTTTCCGAAGGGTTTTCATTGCATAATAGTTTGCCTTCTCAGCATTCTCCTTAATGATGCCGTCAATGTAAGATTTCTCCTGTGAAAGACGTGCAACCTCATCCTGGAGTGGTTTCAAAACTGCAATAACAGCTTCTCCTACAGCCGGTTTCAACTCTCCATAACCCTTACCTGCAAATTCTCGCTCAACCTCCTGCGGAGTCTTGCCCGTACATGCACAATAAATATCAATGAGATTTTTAACTCCCGGCTGCTCCGGACGATAGCAGATTATTCCTTCAGAGTCTGTCACCGCTCTCTTGAATTTTCTCATAATCGTATCCGGATCATCCATCAAATAAATACTTCCATTTGGATTCTCATCAGATTTAGACATCTTTTTTGCCGGATCTTGAAGACTCATAATCTTCGCTCCGACTTTCCCAATATACGCTGCCGGAACAGTAAATACATCTCCGTAAATAGTGTTAAACCGCTCGGCAATGTTTCTCGTAAGTTCTAAATGCTGCATCTGGTCAATTCCAACCGGAACTACATCTGTCTGATACAACAGGATATCTGATGCCATCAATACAGGATATGTGAACAGCCCTGCGTTAATATTGTCTGCATGTTTTGATGATTTATCTTTAAATTGTGTCATCCGGTTTAGTTCACCCATATAGGTAAAGCAGTTAAGAATCCATGCAAGTTCCGCATGTCCTGACACATGCGACTGATAATAAATACAATTTTTCTTTGGATCCAATCCTGCTGCGATATAGAGTGTCAAGAGCGCTCTTGCTCTCTTGCGAAGTGTTGCCGGATCCTGGCGCACAGTAATCGAATGCATATCTACAACACTATAAAAGCATTCATACTCATCGCTCAATGTAATCCAGTTCTTCAATGCTCCCAGATAATTTCCAAGTGTCAGATTTCCTGTTGCCTGCATTCCACTGAACAATACTTTTTTATCATTTATCATGTCGATCCCTCCCAAATGTTCTTTTTTTAGTTTATCATTCTTCGATTCTACCGTCAAGCATCCATCCTACCATGGTTTTACAATATCTTTATAATAAGTATGATTCTCTTCTAAAATGTGATAGTTCGTGCCATCGTCTTCCAAAATTGTTACAGCACAGTTTTTGTGAACGCCTCCATCCCACACAGCAGACAATTCTTTTTCCTTTACTACCAGATTTAAAAGCACACAAAGCGCCGCTCCATGTGTTGATAGCAACACTGTCTTTAACTGTTTTTCTCGGAGCTCTTTCATAAATGCCTTCAACCGTTCCTTTACTTCCTCAAAAGCTTCTCCCTCTGTTGGCGGAACATACTTTTCCGGTGCATCAAAAAAATTCTGAAAGGCAGGGTCTGGAATATTCCAACTATCCTTTGCTGCAGACAATCCTTCATAAACGCCAAAACTCATCTCAATTAATCTTTCATCGCAAAGAATCGGAGCCCGCTCTCCTGACACAATCTGCGCAGTTTCTTTTGCACGTCCAAGCGGACTTGTATATACCGCATCAAATCCCACCTCTAAAAGGGCCTCTTTCGTTTCTTCTGCCAAATGTCTTCCGAATGCATTCAGCGGAACATCTTTTCGTCCTTGCATTCTTCTTGTCTGATTCCAGTCTGTTTCTCCGTGTCTGATTATATATATTTTCATTCTATCATTCCTCTTTCTAAAGTTTCTTGTATTTCCCTTCTCTGTCCGTTATAATAAAAACTACAAAATAAAGGAGGGTTTTTATCATTATGGAAAAAATCACAAGTTTTACAATAGACCATCTTCGTCTGATTCCCGGACTTTACGTATCTCGCGTAGACTTTGTTGAAGGGCATCCGATCACAACATTTGATATTCGTATTACCAACCCCAACGAAGAGCCTGTTATGAATACAGCTGAAATTCACACAATCGAACATCTTGCCGCCACATTTTTACGCAATCATCCAACTGCCGGTCCAAAGACAATCTATTTTGGACCAATGGGATGCCGCACAGGCTTTTATCTCTTACTTAGTGGTTCCCTTACTTCACGGGAGATCATCCCGCTTATGACAGAACTTTTTATGTTTATTGCTGAATTTGAAGGTGATGTTCCTGGCGCTTCCGCAAAAGACTGCGGCAATTATTTGGATATGAATCTTCCAATGGCAAAGTATATTGCCCGCAAATATTTAACAGAAGTTCTGACAGATATCGACGATTCTCAACTATTCTATCCAACAAATGACTAATATCTCATATTATAAAAAACCCGGAAAAGCCCGTCTCTACTAGAAAGAACAGAGCTTTTACCGGGATTTTTTAATGACTATATTTTAAAATCGTATTTCGGATATATGAAAGAGTTTTTCTCTCCCCTTTTTCCGCCAACATCTCAAGTAAATGCCTTAATAACTTTCGTGTTTTTGGATGAATCATCATTTCTGCTGCTCCTCGCTCATAATACCTTAATGGACTTCGATCTGTATATGCGTCTCTCTCATATATTTTTGATGCAGCAATCCGATCAAGAAACATTTCTACGACATAGTTGACCGGCATTTCCAGACCAATCATCCCTTCTCCAGGCTTCATACTATAATCAATCCAGTATTCATAATGATGCCTGTTTCTTCCTTTATGGTGCAGCCATGCTCTTGAATATCCTGTTTCCTCCCGCTCTGCATTGTTGGGACTCCGTGTGCCCTGATAATATTTACAGCCAACCCTAAATTCTGTCCAACTATATTTAGACAAGTCATGGAGCAGCCCCTGCCGATACAATCCGACACAGAAACAAAAGCGCATCACCATATGTCGGTGATGTGTAATAGTACACAAATGTCCCCATATATTAGCAAGTTTCATAAAACACCTCTCGTCTCTTCTATTAAACTATCAGGAAATTACATGCAACACCAACAAATGTACTGGGTAAAACAAGTAGAAAAAATATTTCATCTTTTTCCCTTCTTTTCCATTATAACACAAAATAGGAACTGCCGATAGCGCTGCTGCCCCTTGTACAGAACCTAACTGCCACAGTGACAAAGCTAAATTATATCCGGCCACTGACAGCGCTGCCACTCTCCGGTTCTGATAAAAAGTATAAAAAAGAAAAATCATAAAAATCCCTTTTTCTGAATAGTCTGTCCGAAGAACCACTGTCAGTAACATTGCTAACAGTACGGTGCCAATTTTCAGCACCCCAAAAGCAGCCTCTGACTGTTTTTCATCGATATATTCCAATACCGTCATCATTAATACTCCAATTGTCAATGTCCAAAATACATTCTGATGCTGCGGTACAAACCAATTTCCAAAAATTGCCACATTAAACGGCAATTCTGATATCAACGCAAACGTGGCAAGCCTCAGTGCATAGCGCTTTCGATCATGTGTATAATGGAATCCCTCCACAAGTAAAAAGCAGAAAATAGGAAATGCAAGTCGTCCAATCACACGCAGCATCAAACACCGGGGAAAGAGAACATGCCCGATATGATCAATAGCCATTGTCACAATTCCAATCCATTTCAGCTGAAAACCGCTAATCCCTTTCATCTGTTTCCTCTTCTTTGTTTCTTCCTGTCAATACAACAATCGTTCTTCCCGGCACTATAATACTCTTCTTCTTTCCAAGCGGCATTGGATTCTCTAAAACGCCATCTTGTGTGGATACTGATAAGTTCCATTCTTTGCTCTTTGGAAGCGTTGGTATTGCAAATGTATGCTCTACCCAATGCATATTTAAAGCAATAAAACAATCTTCTGTCTCTAATGCTTCACCACTCAAAAAGACACCAAGCTGGCGGCTCTCATACTGATCTGGTGCCTGCCATGCATTTTCTCCATGATAGGAAATATCAGGGACACCACAGCTCTTTTGATCCATTCCAAGCAGCAGATTACGCTGATGCAGAACCGGATGATCCTTCCGAAACCGGATTAATTCTTTTACAAACTCTGTCAATTCCATCTCCCGCATTCCCCGATGCCAGTTAATCCATCCTATTTCATTGTCCTGACAGTACACATTGTTATTTCCGTTCTGGCTGTTTCCAAATTCATCTCCTGCCAGAATACACGGTGTTCCCTGAGACAACAGCAACATTAGAAAGGCATTTCTTATCTGTCCATCCCTAAGCTTCAGAATCTGCTTCTTTCTGGTTGGTCCCTCCATCCCACAATTCCAACTGAAATTGTACTCTGGACCATCTGCATTATTCTCTCCATTTTCTTCATTGTGTTTTGTATCATAAGAAACGAGATCTATTAGCGTGAAACCGGTGTGATTGGTTATGTAATTGATTGTATGATCGGCCTTTGGAAGTCTGCGCATCTGCCACATAACTTCCGGCACCATTCCCTCATCTCCTTTTAGAAAGCGCCGAATGCTGTTCTGAAATCCATTGTCATAACAAATAATCTTCAATCCTTTCAGCAACGGATCTTTCAAAATGCTGTTCATCGGTGCCAATACCGGATTCAATACAAATCCATCTACATGATATTCCATCAAATATGCATGCAGACACTCTACAATCATCTGTGGATGGATGGATTCATCAAAAGGCAAATTCAATATGACTTCAATTCCCGCTTTATGGCAGGCTTTCACCATATCTTTTAATTCTTTCACACTATGTCCATTGGAAGCATATGCTGCCTTAGGTGCAAAACAGTATGCCGGACCATATCCCCAATAATTTATATATTTGTCACTGCACTCTTCAAACTCATAGACTGGCATACAATGAATCTGATTGATGCCCAACTCTAATAAGTATGGTATTTTTTCAATTACACCGGCAAATGTTCCTTTCTTTCTTATTCTGGAAGATCGGTCTTTTGTAAACCCTCTCACATGGAGATTATACGCAACGACTTCTTCTTCCGGAATTTTCAAAAGCTTATCTTCCTCCCAATCATATGTGCTGCTAACAAGCTTCCCGCGAATCTTCATCTCTTGCTGCTCGCTGCCTTGTCCCCAGCATTTCTTTCCGGCTATTTCCTTTACATAAGGATCCATAATGAGCTTACCATCTATCTCATAGTTATATTCGTATTTTCTTGCATCAATTCCTTCTACTGACAGAAAACGCACCTCACCAATCGCGTCTTCTTTTGTCATCTCAAAACTCTGCTCTGGTTCCTCTGTGCCGATTCTGTATAATAATAATCTGCATGTTTTTTCCTCTTCCACTGCCACAGAAAAATTCACACAGGTTCCGTGCACTGTCGTTCCCAGAGGAAGTGGTCTTCCATTTTTTCTTTTCATAGTGAAGGAGCCCTTTCCACTGTTATCTTTTCTGAAATTTATTGCCATCCATCTGTTCCGTACATGTCAACATTATCCTGATTGATAAAAAAGACTTCCTCATAGACGGTCTCTTCATAGTCTTCACCCTGCATCATAAGGATTGCTGTTTCAACCGCCTCTTTTGCCATCTTAAGCGGTGCTTGTCCACTTGTCCCCGCCACAGGAGTATCTGGTTTTTCCAACTCTTTTTTTAATTCCGGTGATCCGTCTACACTGTAAATTCGAATCTCTGTTTGTTTCAGCTCTTTCACTGCATCAAGGGCTCCAAGGGCAATCTGATCATTTCCGCACATAATCGCCGTCACGTCATTATGTGCTAAAAGTAATTCTTTGGTTGCTGTAAATTAACTTTGTCGATCTCCCCTTACATCGCTCCTTCCAACAATTTCAAAGCCTTTTTCACTAATAGCTGTCTCAAATCCTGTAATACGATCATTAATTGAATTCATTGTTGGACATTCAAGAAGAACAATCTTTCCTCCATCCGGTGCTGCTTCTACAAGCTGTTTTCCACAAAGCTCTCCTGCTGACGTATTATCCGAACCAATATATGCATCTATCATATCAAGGTTCTTTACTTCTGTATCCAAATTGATAATTTTCACATCTGCATCTTTCAAATGCTGAAGTGCCGGTTCAATAGCTTCCCAATCTACTGGTGTCAAAAAGATTGCCTGAATTCCTTCTTCAATCATCTCATCAATCTGAGCAATCTGCAAATCCACATCCAGCTTTGGATCTTTTGTTATCAATGTACTTCCACTATTCTCTACGTGCTCCCGTACAGCAGATTCCAACGCCCCATAATACGGATTCTCCATCGTCATCGCCGAGAATCCAAATCGATATGTTTCCACCTCTTCCTCCGGCTCCTGTGGTTTTGCATTATCCTCCGGTGTTCCCACATCTTTCTTACATCCGGCGAGGCCGAACAATAATAGCAATACGGTTATTGCTGCAAAAAATCTTTTTTTCATCTTATCCTCCCGTAATATCGTCATAATTACTTACTATTTTATCGTCTTTTTGTTCAATGTCAATAGATGTCTCCTTGCATTTTTCTTGCATTTTTCTTCCATGTCTGCTAAAGTGATAATATCAAAACAGAAAAGGAGAACTTAACATGAGCGAACATACTTGTGGATGCGGTCATGAAGACTGCAATTGTGAAGAAGTACAGTCTACAGTCACATTAACACTTGATAATGATGAGGTAGTAGAATGTGCTATCCTTACAATCTATGAAGCCGGAGAACATTCTTATATTGCTCTTCTTCCGCTGGATGAAGACGGAGAACAGGCAAACGATGATGTTTATCTGTACCGTTTTATTGAACCGGAGACAGAAGATGGTGAACCAACTCTTGAGAACATCGAAGACGATGATGAATACGAAGTTGCTGCCGATGCATTTGACGAATGGCTTGATTCTCTGGAATATGACGATTTAGACGTCGAAGAGTAATTCAGATAAAAAGCGGGAAGGGGATTGTCTCTTTCCGTTTTTTTCTCTCCGATATGTTACAAATAACTTTCTTTTTGCTCTTGTCATCGCCACATAGAACATTCTTCGTTCTTCTTCGATTGCTGCGGGTGTTTTCGCTTTCTTGTACGGAATCTCATCTTCATTGGCACCAATAATAAATACTGTATCGTACTCAAGACCTTTCGCACCATGCATCGTCAGAAGCACAAGCGCATCTTCATCCGAAGGTCCTTTCTCTCTCTGCTCTTTCAATTCTTCCGTATATTTCTGTACAAATGCAAACCATTCTTCAATCGTTTGGTGGCCAGTCGACTGTTCCTGAATATAATCAAGCGTTTCTATCAGACCATTAAATCTACTGTGCTTTTCCTCTGCATACTCTTTCAGAAACTCATCATATCCTATTTTCTTTCGAATATATTTAATTGCCTGCTCCGGAGTCAAATCTTTCATCTCATGAATATCATATTCCAATTGTCTAATTCTTTTCTGCATCCATTCCTTATCACAATAATAATTCATCATATCTTCAAAAGACACTATTGTTTTCTCCAGACTATTTCTGGCAAGATAACGCTTTGGACGATTTAATATCATAAGAAAATCACTTCTCTCGCGACTTCCGTTTGCTAATCTCAAATATGCTGCCAGATCTCTCGCAATAAAATGATCATAAATATTAGGAATATATTCCTTCATCTGAAATGGAATGTGGTACTCTGTACAACATTCTACAAATGTACGTACGCTGAGGCTGGTACGGAACAGCACTGCCATATCTTGATAGGAAATTCCTATCTGGTGTCTTCTCTGTACTTCTCCGAGAATATATCTGCTTTCTTCTATCGCATCTTTTGTCTCCTGCACATGCACATCTTCGCCTGCTTCTCCAACAGCTTCAAATATTTTAGGAAATCTTGCCGTATTATGTGAAACAACTCTAGATGCTGCCGTCACAATTTTCTTCGTGGAACGATAATTCTTATTCAAAAAAATCTCTTTGACTTTTGGGTAATCCTTCTGGAAACCAAGCATAATTCCGGGACGCGCCCCTCGAAACTCATAAATTGACTGATCATCATCTCCTACAATAAAGAGATTCTGCTCCGGTTCAGCTAAAAGTTGGATGATTTTATATTGAACTGGATTAATATCCTGAAATTCATCTATCATTAAATATCGAAATTTTGTCTGCCATTGTTTTAAAATATCTGGATATTTTTCAAATAGTTCCAGACAAGACACAAGCATATCATCAAAATCAAGCTTTTTCATTGCCTTTCGCCTTTTCTCATATGCATTGTAAATTTCACGAAAAATATCCGTTCGTATATGCTTCGACACAAATGTTTCTACACGCAAACGATTATTTTTTATTGCGCCGATATCTTCCAGTACACCTGCCAGAATATCTTCTTCTTCTCCCTCTGCATCATCCCACTCAATATAACAGTGAGAGAGTTCCTCTTTTACAAGCCGTTTTTTCTCTTCGTCTGACATAATATTGGATGCATCGATATGATATGCCCACTTCAAAATGCCATAAAACACTGCATGAAAAGTACCAAATGTAATTGGTGTCTTCTGTTTATTTGTGGCCTTTAAATAGCGTTCTTTCATTTCTTTCGCCGCTGCTTTCGTAAATGTAATGACAAGAATTTCCTGCGGCGAAATATTTGCCTGTTCTGTCATATAAATAATCCTCTTCACAAGAGTAAAGGTTTTTCCGGAACCAGGCCCTACTAATACCATACATGGACCTTCAACATGTGTGACTGCTTGCTGCTGCGCCTCATTTAATTCCATATATTTCCTCCCAAAAACAGCAGGAGTTTTAGCTCCTGCTGCTATTTTTACATATATTACAATAATAATTACTGACCTTCAAGAAGAACTTCTGCCAGCATTTTCTCCAATGTAGCATCTACTCGCTCATGAATTACATAATCTGCATACTTATCCGAAAAATGTTCCTCCGGTTTTACAAGCACAAGTTTATTCCCCTGATAGTACTTTACAAGCTGAGCACATAAATTTGAATGCAGTTGAGTTCCAAGTACAAGAAGGACATCTGCTTTCTCTACCTCTGCTGCAGCCCTTGTCATAACCCGATTATCTACCATCTCGCCAAATAGAATAATATCCGGCCGAATCACTGTTCCGCACTTCTCACAGCGCGGAATACGTCCGCTATTCTTAATATAATCCACATTATAACTCTCACCACAGTGCGGGCAGCTGTTTGTCAGAATATTCCCATGAAGATTAATTACATGCTTACATCCTGCCCGCTCCGGCAAACCAAAAATTCTCTTCGTAATAACTGACTGTAAAACTCCCAATTCTTCCATCTTAGCAAGGAGCTGAAATCCTATTCCTGGTTCTTTGTCAAGTGCGCTCAAAACTTCCTTACAGTAAAACTGATAAAACAACTCTGTCCGATTATTAAAACAACTGCAATGCAGCAGTTCTTCCGTACAAAGTCCATACTCTTGCTCAATCTCGTAAGATACCTCGCCGTCACGAAGCGCAGGATAGTCATTCTCCGCAATCATTCCATATCCGCTTAATGCTACTGTATAATTACTTTCCCGCAACATTTGACCTAAAATGTTAACCATAAGCTCACCCCTCTTATCTCTGGCTTTTTACTATTTTACCATGATTCCGATTCTTCATCAATATACAAACCGATACTTCTATTTCTTTTGTCTCATTCTGACTCGAAACCATTTTCCCGGCATCGAAATGATAAATACCATTCCTACCACAATTGCAAAAGAAACTTTCAATGACTCTACCCCCTTCTGAGCCGCTAATGCCATATCATTCATCACAAAATAGTAAGCAGTGTAATAGATTCCCGCCCCCGGTACAAGAGGAATAATTCCCGGGATTAAAAACTCTGTTGCCGGACATTTCTTCACCGCGGCAAAAATACGAGCCATGAATGTAATAAGTACTCCACTCAAAAATGAGGCTACTGCCACAGAAGTCGGCTCATTTGTTAAATAATAGCAGGTCCACCCAAGCATGCCATTGATACCACCGAATATATAGCAGCGCTTTGGAATATTAAACAA
>CAUCYJ010000018.1:0-21661 GCA_958446945.1 uncultured Lachnospiraceae bacterium
AGGTCATGATATCAAGAATGGTCATATTTCTCCAGGAAATATGGCTCAGTACGCCAAATCCAAGAGAAGAAGGGATACCGAGGATTAATGCTCCGATTGCGACACCGACACAGGTTGTACGGCGTTTCAGGTGGAATTTATCTATTAAGATAGAAACGATGGTCTCCATCAATGAAATCGAAGAGGTTAATGCTGCAAATAATACAAGCAGAAAGAAAACGAATCCAATCAGATTTCCGGCTTTCATGCTGTCGAATACCTTTGGAAGTGTAACGAACATTAAACTTGGACCAGCCTTTAAATTGGAAGTATCTCCGTTTGAGAATGCAAATACTGCAGGGATAATCATTAATCCTGCGAAAAATGCGATTCCGGTATCAAAAATTTCAATTTGATGAACAGAGCGTTCCAGGTTGTTGTCTTTCTTCATGTAAGAACCATATGTAACCATAATGCCCATTGCAAGTGACATAGAATAGAACAACTGTCCCATAGCAGCGAGGATTGTTTTCGCTGAAAAATCTTTCATATGTGGCTGAAGGTAGTATTTGATGCCTTCGCCTGCGCCATCGATCGTACAAGTATAGGCGGCGATTCCAATTGTAAGCAGGACAAGAACCGGCATCATGAATTTGCTGACATTTTCTACACCCTTTTCCACACCGAACATAACAACAATTGCTGTAATGCCAAGGAAAATGGAAAACCAGACAACTGGTTCAGTGGCTGTTGACACAAATCCTGTAAAGTAATCGTTCTGTGCGGCAGCGTTCGCCTGTCCCTGAGCAAATGTCACGAGATATTTAATTACCCAGCCTCCAATAACAGAGTAGTATGGGAATATGATGATCGGAACGATGGAAGCCAGGATTCCAAGAAAATTAAAGCGTTTATCAAGTGCTTTGAAAGCGCCGATTGCGCTGAGCCCTGTCTTACGTCCGATTGCAATTTCTGCAATCATGAGTGTGAATCCAAACGTAAGTGCCAATATAACATAGACAAGAAGGAACGTGCCTCCTCCATATTGGGCGGCAAGATATGGGAACCGCCACAAATTTCCAAGTCCGACAGCAGAACCGGCTGCTGCCAGAACAAAGCCGATCTTGCTAGAAAAATTACTTCTTTCTTTCATAATAATGTTTCCCCCATTCATTTAGTACTAATACATAATTATGACAGTAGAAGAAAGTTCAAACAAGTGACAAATTTATCTTGTTATGTTAAATTCGCTCTGGTTTTGGATTGTGATTATCGGTTACAGAGAATTCGTCACGAATAATCAGTTATGAATAATGACGGGATCTCCTACAGAAATCATATCATAAAAGGCGGCAGCATCGAAAGGACGCATATTAATACATCCGTGAGGATCGTAATAAAGATATCTGGAGCCTCCGAAAGCTGTCTGCCAGTCGGCATCATGGAATCCGATGCCGGTTCCGGTAACATCTCAATAAGATTAAAAAATATTTCATATAAAATTAGAAAAGTACTTGACAGTTATATATGTATGTGATAGTATATGACGTGCATGAGAAAAGAAAGCAGAGTATCCGCTCTCACCTTAGCACAAGTGAGTGACTAATGGTTTGATATTGATATAATAGTGTCTGACAGAAGATAGTATTATGGATGTATATGTGGATAGTTTGTCTATCCGCTTTTTTTGTGTCTAGTAATGAAAGCATAGAGATTAGATGGGGGTGCACTACAATTAGCGAATTAATGATCAACGAACAAATCAGAGACAAAGAAGTCCGTCTTATTGGAGAAAATGGAGACCAGCTTGGGATTATGTCTGCGAGAGAGGCTATGAAGCTTGCGCAAGAAGCGGAACTGGATCTGGTTAAAATTGCTCCGACAGCAAAACCGCCGGTTTGCAAAATTATTGATTACGGAAAGTATCGTTATGAACAGGCGAGAAAAGAGAAAGAAGCAAAGAAGAAACAGAAGACTGTCGAAGTAAAGGAAGTGCGTCTGTCACCAAACATTGAAGGAAATGACTTAAATACAAAGGTGAACAATGCGAGAAAATTCCTTGAAAAAGGAAATAAAGTAAAAGTTACACTTCGTTTCCGCGGAAGAGAGATGGCACATATGCAGACAAGTAAGCATATTCTTGATGATTTCGCAGAATTGTTGAAAGATGTTGCATCTATTGAAAAACCTGCTAAGCTTGAAGGCAGAAGCATGAGTATGGTTTTAACTGAAAAACGTTAAAAATAAATTATTTACAGGTTTACAAAAGTGAACCAGAATGAAGGAGGAACACATTATGCCAAAAATAAAAACAAGCAGAGCTGCTGCAAAACGTTTCAAAGTAACAGGTACAGGAAAATTAAAAAGAAACAAAGCTTATAAGAGCCATATCTTAACAAAGAAATCAGCTAAGAGAAAAAGAAATCTTAGACATGCAACAATCACAGATGCTACTAACGTAAAGAACATGAAGAAGATTTTACCATATCTGTAGGTAATGGAAAGATTGAAGGAGGATTAAGAGATGGCAAGAATTAAAGGCGGAATGAACGCAAAGAAGAAACACAATAGAACATTAAAGCTGGCAAAAGGTTACAGAGGAGCCAGATCAAAACAGTATAGAGTTGCAAAACAGTCTGTAATGAGAGCACTTACAAGTGCATACGCAGGAAGAAAACAGCGTAAACGTCAGATGAGACAGTTATGGATTGCCCGTATCAATGCTGCAGCTAGAATGAATGGATTATCTTACAGCAAGATGATGCATGGATTAAAATTAGCAGGTGTTGAAATCAACAGAAAAATGCTTGCTGAATTAGCAGTAAATGATGCACAGGGATTTGCAGCTTTAGCAGAGACTGCAAAATCAAAATTAGCTTAATTGAAGTTTCACTTCATAGGGGTTTGATTTACGTCAAATTGTTTTGAGGGCGACTCCCTTTTGGGGAGTCGTTGGATTGCCCCAAACCTTTGCATACAGCAGCTACAGAAAAAAATAAAAAAAATTAAAAAAGTAGTTGACATATGCAAGAATATATAGTATTATATACAAGTACCGATGAGGCACGCGGAAGTGTCGGAACTGGCAGACGAGCAAGACTAAGGATCTTGTGATCAATGCGATCGTGTGGGTTCAAGTCCCATCTTCCGCACTATATGAAAAGAGTATTGCATATGCAATACTCTTTTTTCGTGCATTTATGAAACATAAATATTCTTTTGCGTGTCAAGATCAGCTGGCATCCAAAAAATATTATGTAAAAATGATATATAAGAAAAGGTAAGTGAAAAGGAGGATATCATGAAGGGGAAGGCAAAAGTTATCTTACGTTTTTTAAAAGGAAATACACATTTTTTTGTATTAGCCCTTATATTTTCAATGGGCAATACAGTATTGAATGCGATTATTCCACAGATCATTCGAACGAGTGTAGATTCTATTCTCGGAAGTGAGCCGCTTCCGCAGAGCCTGAAAGTGTTTTCTGATCCGGGGACAATGCTGACTGCCGCAGCAACAGCGGTTATTATCATCGCATGTCTGAATATGCTTTGCAATTATTGGGCGAGAACATTTACCGCAAAAGGATCTGAGCATTTTGTGAAAGATTTTAGAGATACGTTGTTTGCACATATCCAGACGCTGCCGTTCGAGTGGCATACGAAGCACCAGACCGGAGAGATTATTCAGAGATGTACTTCGGATGTAGAAGTGGTTAAAAACTTTATCACGAATCAGCTGCTGGAAGTATTTCGTATTTGCTTTTTGATTTTATTCTCAGTCAGCGTAATGCTTTCAATGAGTGTAAAGATTACGATGATCGCAATTATATTTATTCCGGTTATTGTACTTTATTCCGGCTATTTTTATGGAAAGATCGGAAATAAATTTCTGGATGCAGATGAGGCGGAAGGACGGCTTTCTACACAAGTGCAGGAAAACCTTACTGGTGTCCGTGTCGTTCGGGCTTTTGGACGGGAGCGTTATGAAACGGAACGGTTTCAGGAAAAAAATATTGATTTTTCTAATATGTGGATCCGTCTTGGGAAGATTATGAGTCTGTACTGGGGAACAGGAGATTTGATTACCGGTCTTCAGGTGATGTTGATTATCACACTGGGAACAATTTCAACAGTGAATGGAAATATTACGCTGGGAGAATTTCTGGCCTTGGTGTCTTACAATGCGACATTGATCTGGCCGGTAAGAAGTCTCGGTCGTGTACTCTCGGAAATGAGTAAAGCAGGAGTTTCTATTGACCGTCTGGCATACATATTAGACAGCGAATCAGAGAAAGATGCTCCGGACGCATGCACACCTCCGATGAATCAGGATATTCATTTTGAACATGTGACATTTGGATACGAAGAGGGGCAGCCAATTGTAAAAGACTTGAATTTTACTATTGAAGCAGGCAAAACATTTGCCATCCTGGGAACGACAGGAAGCGGTAAAAGTACGCTTGTACATTTGATTAACAGTTTATATGAATTGAAAGAAGGAGAAGGAAGGATTTTAATCGGAGATACCGATATCCGAAATATTCAGAAAAGCTATCTTAGAAAACATGTGGGACTTGTACTGCAGGAACCGTTTCTCTATTCCCGGACAATTCAGGAAAATATCGGTATTACATTGGAGGAAGCGACTCTGGGAGAAATTAAGAAAGCTTGTGAGATTGCATGTGTAGACAGCGCCATCGACAGTTTTACAGATGGTTATGACACCATTGTAGGAGAGAGGGGAGTAACACTTTCCGGAGGTCAGAAGCAGAGAGTGGCGATTGCCCGGATGCTGATGCAAAATGCAGATATTATGATTTTTGACGATTCGCTTTCAGCAGTGGACACAGAGACAGATATTAAGATTCGTACAGCACTGAAAGAACGGATGAATCAGGCAACGGTAATTTTGATCTCTCATCGAATTACTACGCTGATGCAGGCAGATAAGATTATGGTACTTTCGGATGGAAAAATTACAGAAATGGGATCTCATGAAGAATTAATGGAACTTGGAGGAACTTATCGGAAGATCCATGATATTCAGATGGGACAGCAGGAAGAAGGGAGGTAATTAACAATGAAGATAGAAGAAAAAGAATACAGCAGTGAATTTGATTTAAAAATCTGGAAACGATTGCTTCCGTTTTTTAAACCATTTTATAAAACATTTGCAATCGTATTGTTTTTTAATCTTGTATGTGCGCTTATCGATATCATGCTGCCACTGTTTCAGCGGTATGCAGTAGATGAATTTATTGAAGCAGGTACGGTAGAACATATATGGAGATTCGCCGCTGTTTATGGCGTTGTAATTCTAATACAGTCACTGAGCGTAATTGTATTTACAAGGGGTTCTACAAGGATTGAGCTGAATCTCTTAAGAGATATGAGGTTTGCATGTTTTAAACATTTGCAGACATTGTCATTTTCTTATTATAATGTGACGCCGGTAGGATATATTTTGGCCCGCGTTATGAGCGATACGGGAAGAATCAGCGGATTAATTGCATGGAATCTCGTAGATATTTTATGGGCGCTGACTTATGTGATCGGCGTACTGATCGCTATGTCATTTTTGAATTTCAAATTGGCGCTCTGGGTAATTCTGATTGTTCCGTTTATTGTGTTCCTGACCGGATATTTTCAGAAACGGATTCTGCACTGGAACAGAAGAATACGAAAACAGAATTCGAAAATTACCAGCGCCTATAATGAAGGGATTATGGGAGCCAAGACGTCCAAAACGCTTGTGATTGAGGGGAAAAACACGCGGGAATTCCGGGAAGTAACAGCGGATATGAGAATGAGCGGTATCCGCGGGGCAAGACTAAATGCGGTCTATATTTCCCTAATCGTACTCTTTGGCTCGGTGGCTACAGCAATCATTCTTAAGAATGGAGGAATGATGGTGCTTGATCATGCGCTTGAGATCGGAACACTGTCGGCTTTTACGGCGTACGCGGTCAATTTGTTTGAGCCTATCCAGCAGATTGCCCGAAACCTGTCCGAATTAATTTCAGCTCAGGCGAATATTGAGCGGGTAATGGGACTTCTCGATGAGGAACCGCAGATCCGCGATACAAAAGAAGTTACAGAGACTTATGGAGATGTGTTTGAACCGAAAACAGAAAACTTTGAGCCAATCCGCGGGGAGATTGAGTTTGAACATGTATCTTTTAAATATCCGGATGGAAACGAATATATTTTGAAAGATTTTAATTTAAAAGTACCGGCAGGAACAACAGTGGCAATTGTTGGAGAAACAGGAGCCGGAAAGAGTACCATTGTAAATCTTGTCTGCAGATTTTTTGAACCGACAAAGGGCAGAATCTTAATTGATGGACGAGACTACCGGGAACGAAGTCAGCTATGGCTTCACAGCCATATTGGATATGTACTTCAGAATCCACATCTGTTTTCTGGAAGTGTCATGGAAAATATTCGTTATGGACGTTTGGAAGCAACAGATGAAGAAGTAAAAGCGGCAGCGGCAAGAGTATCTGCGGATAAAGTCGTGCGACATTTGGAACAGGGGTGGAATAGTGATGTTGGAGAAGGCGGAGATTCCCTTTCTACAGGAGAAAAGCAGCTTGTTTCTTTTGCCCGCGCAGTATTGGCAGATCCGGCTATTTTCATTCTTGATGAGGCTACAGCTTCTATTGATACAGAGACAGAGCAGTTAATTCAGGAAGCAGTTGACTATCTGCTCCAGGATCGGACTTCTTTTATCATTGCACACCGCCTTTCCACGATCAGGCAGGCAGACATTATTCTTGTCGTTCAAGACGGAGATATTATTGAGCGGGGAAGTCACGAAGAATTAATGGCAAAGAGAGGTCATTATTATGATCTGTATACGCACCAGTTCAGAAAAGAATTGGAAAAAGATTCCGTTAAGAATTCATAGAAAATTTTCTGAAAAAAGCGTATAATTATCCTCAAAGATGCAGATGAATAAAGACAGGAGGATATTATGCTGGAGAAAATTGACTTAACAAAGAAAATGGACAAAGATGAATATCAAAAGCGGGTATCACAGCTTGGACAGCGGCTCGGTGAACTGCAGCGCTTGTGCAGACAGCTTGATATCCCGGTAATGATTGTATTTGAGGGCTATGATGCTTCCGGAAAAGGAGTTCAGATTGGTCGGATGATTCAGAATCTGGATCCAAGAGGTTTTCGGGTTTATGCAGTAAAAAATGAAACGGAAGAAGAACGGATGCATCCGTTTTTGTGGAGATTCTGGGATAAGATGCCGGCGAATGGCAATATAAGCATTTTTGACAGCAGCTGGTATCAGAAAGTATTGGCAGAACGCTTTGAAAAAAAGTCAGATGAGCATACGGTAGAGAATGCTTTTCGTTCCATACTGTCATTTGAACGTCAGATTACAGATGGCGGTATGGTATTGATTAAATTGTTTTTGGATATTGATAAGAAAGAGCAGAAACAACGGTTTGAGAAGCTGGAAAAATCCAAAGAGACTGCCTGGCGTGTGACGAAAGAAGACTGGAAGCGGAACAGAGCTTTTGAACAGTATGAAGCGCTGAATGAAGAGATGCTGCAGAAAACAGATACCGATTATGCACCGTGGAATATTGTAGAAGCAGTTGATAAGAGATTTGCAGAGATAAAGATCTTATCAATTGTGAATAAAGCGTTGGAAACAGCGGCAAAAAGAGTTCAGAAAGAACGCATTCAGGAAGAAAAACATCAGAAAGCGGAAGATGGTCTGTGGAAAGAACTGGAAGTATCCACGCTTTCAAAAACAGATCTGTCACTGACTTGTCCGAGGGAGACATATAAAAAGAAATTAAAAAAACTTCAGAAAAAAATCGCATTGCTTCATAATGAATTATATCGCAGAAGGATTCCGGTTGTGATTGGATTTGAAGGATGGGATGCCGGAGGAAAAGGAGGAGCTATCCGGAGGTTGACAGCGAAGATGGATCCGAGAGGATTTGTTGTCAATCCGGTCTGTGCGCCGAATGATATCGAGAAAGTACATCATTATCTTTGGAGATTTTGGAAAACAATGCCAAAAGCCGGACACATTGCAATCTATGATCGGACATGGTATGGGCGGGTTATGGTAGAAAGGATTGAAGGATTCTGCACCGAACAGGAATGGAAACGCGCTTATCGGGAAATTAATGATATGGAGAAAGACCTGGCAGACGCAGGTGCAATTGTGCTGAAATTCTGGATGCATATTGACAAGGAAGAACAGGCGAGACGATTCCGTGAGCGTCAGGAAAATCCCAAAAAACAGTGGAAGATTACGGAAGAAGACTGGCGTAACCGTGAGAAATGGGATGCCTATGAAAAAGCAGTAAATGAAATGCTGATCCGCACTTCTACGCCATATGCGCCGTGGATTGTTGTAGAAGGCAATGACAAGCGTTTTGCAAGAATCAAGGTGCTGGAGACAGTGGCAGATGCAATTGAAAAGCGTATTGCCAAAGAGAAAAATAAAGAATCATAATAAAAAAGCTTCCTTCCAAGATACGGAGGGAAGCTTTTTCGTTAAGGAGCAGTTTCTTCTGGGATTGGCATTTTATGTTTCATGATATAAAAATACATGACAATAAGAAGTGCCCCGGCAAGAATCCAGGCGGCAGGACTTGCAAGACAGATGCCGAGATAACTTGCATGTCGGGAAGCAATGACGGCAGTAACGCCTCGTCCGATCAATTCGGCAATTCCCGCCATCATCGGAAGAAGTCCAAATCCCATTCCCTGAATTCCGTTTCGGTAGAGATTAACTACTGCCAGTGGAATGAAGAAGATGCCGACACATTTCAGATAAATATCTACGGCATCCATAATTTCGCCAATATTTCCTGAGACGAAGAAAACGGTCATATATTTGCCGACAGTCATGATGAGAAGGCCGCTGAGAATGGCGTAAACGAAACTCATCCAGGTAGCAGCGCGAAAGCCCTGTCGAATCCGTTTGATTTTGCCGGCACCCATGTTCTGGGCAGAATAGACAGAAAGAGTAGTTCCCATAGCAACAAATGCTTGTGTTACAACCTGTTCAATCTTGCATGCGGCTGTGAAAGCAGCAACCATAGTAGAGCCGAGAATATTAAGAGCGGACTGAACCATGAGCGTACCTACGGCTGTGATCGAATACTGGAAAGCCATTGGAAGCCCGATAGCCAACTGAAACTTTACAACAATCCAGTCTATACGCCAGTCATCTTTTCGCATTTTCAGAATAGGTACTTTCTTAATAATATAAATCAGGCAAAGAACGCCGGAAAGCCCCTGGGAGATTACGGTGGCATAAGCTGCCCCGGCTGCGCCCAGATGAAAGCCGATAATAAATACAAGATCCAAGATAATGTTCATAAGCGCTGCAAAAATTAGAAAGTAAAGAGGAACTTTGCTGTTTCCAAGGGCCCTTAAAATGCTGGAAAGCAGATTATAAAGAATCTGTGCTACGATTCCTCCACAGATGATCATAATGTATACATATGCATCATGAAATATGTCTTGTGGCGTATTCATTATTGTCAAAAGGGATTTCATTCCCGCCATACTGATGATTGTAATGAGTATTGAAATGATGGCAGAGAGAATCCCGGACATGGCTACAGATTTTCGCATTCCGGCAAGATCACCGGCTCCAAAGCGCTGGGCAGTCAGGACAGTAAAACCGGCAGTCATACCAATCAGGCTGGTTACAATGAGAAACATGATTGTACCGGTGGAACCAACGGCAGCCAACGCTTTTGTACCTACGAACTTACCGACGATGACGGTATCTGCCATACTGTAAAACTGTTGAAATACATTTCCGAGAAATAAAGGGATTGTAAAATTCAGTATCATCTTTGCCGGGCTTCCGGCAGTCATATCTTTTTCCATAGTATCACCCTTCTTAAATTTATTTTGTATAAAAATTCCAGAGGCTATTATAAAGGAAAATGGCTTATGGATTCAAGATTTTTTTTGGAAAAATAAAAAAATTAAAGAGGGGATCGTTTGCATAAAGAAGGAATTTCGCTATAATAAGAGTAATGGGAACGTATCGTGTAAAAAGAAACGTACGGAAGGGAAAGGAGCGAGTGTATGACAATCCGGGAACAGCTTGAAAAAAGAGAATATGAATACTTGAGTCTTTATGCTATGAAAAGCAAAGATTCACAGGGAAGAAAACGGGAGGAGCCGCAGTGTGATATCCGCCCGGTGTTTCAACGGGATCGCGACCGGATTCTTCACTCAAAGGCATTTCGCAGGCTGAAGCAGAAAACACAGGTATTTCTTCAGCCGAAAGGAGATCACTACCGCACACGGTTGACGCATACACTGGAAGTATCGCAGAATGCGCGAACGATTGCCAAGGCATTGCGGCTTAACGAGGATCTGGCAGAAGCAATCGCACTAGGACATGATCTTGGGCACACACCATTTGGGCATGCAGGAGAGCGTGCGCTGAATGCAGTCTGTCGGGAAGGCTTTTCGCACAATAAGCAGAGTATCCGAGTGGTAGAAAAGCTTGAAAAGCAGGGACAGGGGCTGAATTTGACTTATGAAGTGCTGGATGGAATACTAAATCATAAGACAAGCGGAACTCCTCAGACGCTGGAGGGACAGATTGTACGTCTGTCAGATAAGATTGCTTACATCAATCATGATATTGATGATGCAGTACGGGGCGGGGTTCTTGTGGAAGCAGATATACCGGAAATGTACAGGCGTGTGCTTGGCGAAACATCTTCTGAACGGTTAAATACGATGGTACATAATGTGATTGTCAACAGTATGAACCGCCCGTTTATCAGAATGTCCCCGGATATTGAGGAGGCAACGATGGGGCTGAGGAAATTTATGTTTCAGCATGTGTATCAAAATCCGGTGGCAAAGGGAGAAGAAGAAAAGGCAGTTCATATGATTCAAAGTCTGTATCATTTCTATGAGACACATATCGAAAAGCTTCCGGATAAATATCTGGCCATGATCGATGCGGGGGAGCATCGGGAGCGGGTGATCTGTGATTATATCGCAGGTATGACGGACACTTATGCGATTAAAATCTTTCAGGAAAATTTTATTCCAGAATCTTGGAATTTTTAAAGGAAATCACGAACTTTTGTCGAATATAATATATAGAGGGGATTTTTATCAGGATCTTCTCGAAATTCAGCGTAAATAAGCGGAAAGGAGACAGTGGTGTACTATTCTGATGAGATTATTGAAGAAGTGCGATCCAGAAATGATATTGTAGATGTGATTTCCGGATATGTAAAACTTCAGAAAAAAGGAAGTTCATATTTTGGGCTGTGTCCATTCCATAATGAGAAATCTCCGTCATTTTCTGTGAGCCGGGAGAAGCAGATGTATTACTGCTTCGGATGTGGAGTAGGTGGAAACGTATTTACCTTTATTATGGAGTATGAGAATTTTACTTTTGTGGAAGCTCTGAAAATGCTTGCCGAGCGGGCAGGAATCGATCTTCCGGAAGCAGAGTATTCTCAGGAGGCGAAAGCAAAGGCAGATCTGCGAATGCAGCTTCTGGAGATCAATAAGCTGGCTGCTAAGTACTATTATGCACAATTAAAATCAGAACATGGACAGCAGGCGTACCGCTATCTGAAAGATCGGGAGCTGAGTGATGAGACAATTGTTGCATTTGGGCTTGGTTATTCTAACAAATACAGCGATGATCTGTACCGCTATCTGAAAATGAAAGGTTATTCGGATACATTGCTCCAACAGGCGGGACTCATTACGATCGATGAACGAAATGGCGTTTATGATAAGTTTTGGAATCGTGTTATGTTTCCGATCATGGATGTGAATAATAAAGTAATTGGATTTGGCGGCAGAGTCATGGGAGATGCAAAGCCAAAATATCTTAACTCCCCGGAGACACCGATTTTTGATAAGAGCCGGAATCTGTATGGACTGAACCGCGCCAGAACATCAAGAAAGCCGTATTTTCTGATCTGTGAGGGGTATATGGATGTGATTTCGCTGCATCAGGCAGGATTTAGTAATGCGGTGGCATCACTTGGAACGGCACTGACGGCAGGACATGCACAGCTGATCAAACGGTATGTCAATGAAGTTTATCTGACTTACGACAGCGATGAAGCCGGTACAAAAGCTGCACTGAGAGCAGTTCCGATTTTAAAAGAAGCGGGGATTACAGCGAAAGTAATCCGAATGGATCCGTATAAAGATCCGGATGAATTTATCAAGCATCTCGGCGCGCAGGCATTTGAAGAGAGAATCCAGAAAGCGAGAAATGGTTTTCTGTTTTCGCTGGAAGTGTTGGAACGCAGCTATGATATGAATTCTCCAGAAGGGAAAACGGAATTTATAAGAGAAGCTGCAAGGCGCCTTGGTCAGTTTGAAGAAGAAATTGAACGCAACAATTATATTGAAGCAGTAGCCGGAATTTATCATACCGGTTATGAGGAACTTCGAAAGCTTGTGGCGAAGATGGCGATTCAGAGCGGACTTGCCGCACCAGTCAAAAAGCCATTAACAGCACAGGGAAAAGACCATATGCGGGAAGATGGAAATATGACTTCTCAGAAGTTATTATTGACATGGCTGATAGAGGATGAAAGTCTGTTTGAGCAGATTGGACGCTATATCCAGCCAGAAGATTTTACAACCGAATTGTATCATACAGTGGCAGAACTTCTGTATGAGCAGCATGATGCCGGTGAAGTGAATCCGGCAAGGATCATGAATCATTTTGCAGATGAGGAAGAACACCGGCAAGTGGCGGCTTTATTCCACACAAAAATTCGGGAACTTACTACGAAAGAAGAGCAGGAAAAAGCTCTGAAGGAAACAATCATTCGTGTAAAACAACATAGCGTAGAGTATGCGACACAGCATCTTGCGCCTACTGATATCGGAGGACTTCAGCGTTTAATGGAAGAAAAGAAGGCGCTTCAAGACCTTTCAAGACTGCATATTTCTATTAATTGAGGATAAAATATAAACAGAGCTTTTTTCGGAGTTCCGAAGAAAGCAGAGAGGAAGGAACACATGGAGGAGAATACCGTAAAACTGCAGGAAAAACTAAAAGAACTTCTTGCACTCGGCAAAAAGAAGAAAGGAATTCTGGAACTGCAGGAAGTGAATGATTTCTTTGCAGATATGGAATTGAATTCGGACCAGATGGAGAAGATTTTTGAATATCTGGAAGCAAAGAATATTGATGTACTGCGTATCAGCGATGATACAGATGATCTGGATGTAGACGATCTTGATATGGTGCTGTCAGAAGAAGATGATGTAGATATGGAGAAGATTGATCTGTCTGTTCCGGATGGAATCAGTATTGAAGATCCGGTCCGTATGTATCTGAAAGAAATCGGTAAAGTACCGCTTCTGAGCGCCGAGGAAGAAATTGAACTTGCAAAACGTATGGCAGATGGAGATGAAGATGCGAAAAAACGTCTTGCAGAGGCCAATCTTCGTCTTGTTGTAAGTATTGCAAAGCGTTATGTAGGGCGTGGAATGCTGTTTCTTGATTTGATCCAGGAGGGAAATCTTGGTCTGATTAAGGCAGTAGAAAAATTTGATTATCAGAAAGGATTTAAGTTCAGTACTTATGCGACATGGTGGATTCGTCAGGCAATTACCCGTGCGATTGCTGATCAGGCAAGAACAATCCGTATTCCGGTGCATATGGTGGAGACGATTAATAAATTAATCCGTGTTTCCCGTCAGTTACTTCAGGAACTCGGAAGAGAACCTACGCCGGAGGAAATTGCAGAAGAGATGGATATGCCGGTGGAACGTGTCAGAGAAATTCTGAAGATCTCACAGGAACCGGTATCTCTTGAGACACCGATCGGTGAAGAAGAAGACAGCCATCTTGGAGACTTTATTCAGGATGATAATGTACCGGTGCCGGCAGAGGCAGCGGCAGCCACACTTCTGAAAGAACAGCTCAGCGAAGTACTCAACACATTGACAGAACGTGAACAGAAAGTATTACGTCTTCGCTTTGGAATGAATGACGGACGCGCCAGAACACTGGAAGAAGTCGGCAAGGAATTTGATGTTACCCGTGAACGAATTCGTCAGATTGAGGCAAAGGCGCTTAGAAAGCTCCGTCATCCGAGCCGCAGCCGTAAGCTTCGGGATTATCTGGATTAGAGGAAACAATGGAACTGTCAAAACGATTAGCCGCAGTAGCGGCGCTTGTAGACGCCGGAAGCAGGCCAGCAGATATTGGAACAGATCATGCATACATTCCAATCTGGCTTGTAGAAGAGGGAATCTGTCAGAAAGCATTCGCTATGGATGTTGGAAAAGGACCTCTTGAGCGTGCAAGAGAACACATTACCGGTCATGGACTTGGTAATTACATAGAAACAAGATTGTCAGACGGACTGGGAGCGCTTGCGCCAGGGGAGGCTGACTGTATGATTGCCGCCGGAATGGGCGGCAATCTTATCATAAAGATTCTGGAAGAAGGCTGCAGTGTACTGGAAGCGATGAATACTTGTATTTTGCAGCCACAGTCGGAGCTTGCGAAAGTTCGGAAATATCTCTGCGAACATGGATATTGCAGCGTGGCTGAGAATATGGTAAAAGAAGACGGAAAATATTATCCGATGATGAAAGTAAGAAAAGGCTGTGAAGAACAGTATTGCTATGGACGTTTATTATTAAAGGAAAAACATCCGGTGCTGCGTGAATTTCTTGAAAAAGAACGCCGTACAAAACAAGAGATTCTTCAGGAGCTTCAGAAACTTCCGGGAGAGCATGTGAAAACAAGAATAGAAGTATTACAGCATGAGATTCTCGTCATAGAGAATGCCTGCCGAATGTATGAACAGGAGTAGAAGAGATGCTTTGCAGAGAAATTACAGCGAAGATTGAAGAAACCTTTCCAAAAACAGCAGCATGTTCCTGGGATAATGTGGGATTGCTGGCAGGCCGGAAAGAAAAAGAAGTGAAAAGACTGTATTTGGCGTTGGATGCGACAGATGAGGTGATCGAACATGCAGCAGCGTGGAAGGCTGATTTGCTTGTGACACATCATCCGCTTTTGTTTTCTTCAATCAAACGGATTACCGATGATGATTTTATCGGAAGACGATTACTGCGTTTAATCCGGGAAGATATTTCCTATTACGCCATGCACACGAATTATGATGTTATGAGAATGGGAGAAGCAGCGGCAGAGAGGCTTTTGCTGACAGATACAGAACCGTTAGAGGTGACGCTGCAGATGGAAGAAAAAGACAGTGTGAAAGAGAAAGGAATCGGCTGCATAGGGATGCTGCCGGAGCGTATGTCTTTAGAAAGGTGTGCAGCACAGGTAAAGAAAATCTTTGCATTGCCCGATGTAAGAAGTTTTGGAGATCGGCAAAAGCAGATAAAAAAGGTCGCCGTCGTTCCGGGATCAGGGAAAGATGAAATCAGCGAAGCGGTCGAAAAGGGCGCTGATGTGCTGATTACCGGAGATATTGGCCATCATGACGGGATTGATGCGGTAGCCAGAGGACTTGCAGTCATTGATGCAGGGCACTATGGACTGGAACATATTTTCATGGATGAAATGGAACAGTTTTTTAAAAGGAACTGGTCTGAGTTTGAGATTATGAAAGAGCCGATTACACATCCATTTTGGAGTTTATAGACCGTAAGGAGGTAGTTGCAGATGGAGCTTTATACAGTCATTGTAGACGGGGAAGAGAGACAATATGAGGCGGGAACCACATATCAGCAAATTGCAGAGGAGTTCCAGGACAGATATGAGAATGATATTGTACTCGTATTTGCGGATGGAAAGCTCCGGGAGCTGCGAAAAAAAGTAAAAAGAAACTGTGCCATTTCCTTTGTGACTACATCAGAGGAAATCGGAATTCAAACATACCGCAGAAGCATGTGTCTAATGCTTGTAAAGGCGGTACATGATGTTGGAGGCCAAGATCAAGTAAAGAAAGTGAGAATCCATTATTCGGTCAGTAAAGGATACTATTGTACCGTAGAAGGAACTCTGAAGTTGGATCAGGCATTTCTGGATCAGGTAGAAAGATATATGAAAAGTATGGTCGAACAGCGGATGCCAATCCAAAAGCGTTCTATCAGTACAGACAATGCAGTAGATTTGTTTGAAAAGTATGGTATGACAGATAAAGCAAAATTGTTTGAATACCGCAGAAGTTCCAGTGTGAACATTTACTGCATGAATGAATTTGAAGATTATTATTATGGCTATATGGTGCCGGATGCCGGATATCTGAAATATTTCAAATTATATTTGCTGGAAGAGGGATTTGTACTCCAAATGCCGGAAGCTTCATCTCCGAAGAAAGTACCGGATTTTGCGCCTCAAATGAAGCTTTTTCAAGTATTGAAAGAATCTACCAGATGGGGAGATATGCAGAATATTGAAAATGTAGGAGATCTCAATGAACGTATCACAAAGGGAGATGAGCATGAAGCAGTTCTCGTGCAGGAAGCATTACAGGAGAAGAAAATAGCTGAAATTGCAACAATGATCTCAGAGAGACCTCAAGTGAAATTTGTTTTGATCGCAGGCCCTTCCTCCTCCGGAAAGACTACTTTTGCCAAACGTCTGGCGATTCAGCTCCGTGTGAATGGTTTGATTCCGCATGCGATCGGTGCGGATGACTATTTCCACAATCGGGAAGATACTCCGTTGGATGCAGATGGGAACTATAATTTTGAATGTATTGAAGCAATCGATACCGAACTGTTGAATCGGGATTTAAATGAATTGCTGAAAGGGAAAGAAGTTGCCATGCCGACCTTTAATTTTAAGACAGGCAAACGAGAATATCGGGGCAATACGATGAAATTAGGTAAGAATGATGTTCTGATTATTGAAGGAATTCATTGTCTGAATGATGCACTGACATATGAGCTTCCAAAAGAGAATAAATTCAAAATCTATATCAGTGCGCTGACGCAGCTAAATATTGATGAGCATAACCGGATTCCGACAACAGACGGACGTCTGATCCGGCGTATGGTAAGAGATGCAAGAACAAGAGGAACAACAGCACAGCAGACCATTGCTATGTGGCCTTCCGTCAGACGGGGAGAGGAAGAGAATATCTTTCCGTATCAGGAAGAGGCAGATGTAATGTTTAATTCTGCGCTAATCTATGAACTGGCTGTGCTGAAACAATATGCCGAACCGATTCTTTTTGGAATTGATAAGCACTGTAAAGAGTATCCGGAGGCGAAACGCCTTTTGAAGTTTCTGGATTATTTTGTGGGATGTCGAAGTGAGATTGTGCCAACCAATTCTCTCATCCGTGAATTCATTGGCGGAAGCTGCTTTGAGGCATAGAAAAGTGAAAATACAAAAATACCGCTGCATCGGAACTTATGTTTCCGAAAGTCAGCGGTATTTTTATGAGCATTTCTAATCGTCTATAAGAAAACTTTCATATCATCAGGAATTGGCGCCTGAAATGCCATTGGTTCTCCTGTAATAGGATGTTGAAAGGACAGTTTGAAAGAATGAAGCGCCTGGCGCTGAATCCGTGAATAATCCGGATGATAGAGAAAATCACCTGGAAGAGGGTGCCCAATATACTTCATATGGACACGGATCTGATGTGTTCTTCCTGTCTCAAGTTTTAATGAGACGAGAGAATAGCCATCTTTATAGGAAAGACGTTTGAAATGGGTGCAGGCAGTTTCGCCCCGTTCTTCATCAACACAGCGTTCAATGGTAGAACCTTCTGCCCGGGCAATAGGAGCGGTAATGGTTCCTTCTTCCGGAACTTCTCCTTCGGCAATTGCAAGATAAGTCCGGCTGATTTTTCGTTCAGCAGACATATGATAGAGCAAAGAAGCGCTGTACATATGTTTTGCTACAATGAGAAGCCCTGTTGTATCTTTGTCCAATCGATTGATGCACCGATAAGTAAATGGTTCACCGAGTGAACGATAATGCCACGCGAGTGCATTGGCCAAGGTATTGTCATAATTTCCCTGAGAGGGATGAATTGGCATGCAGGCCGGTTTATTGATTACAAGGAGATCTTCATCTTCATAGACGATATTTAGAGGAAGATCTGCAGGAACGATATTTTCAGAGGAGACATTTTCCACAAGTTGAATGGTCAGATAGTCATTCGTGTGAAGAATATCCCATGTATGTGCCCAAATTCCATTCAGAAGGATTCCGTTCATCGTTCGCTTCAAGTGCGTAATAACCTGATGGGAGTACCCCTCTGCTTTCAGAAAGTCAAGCAGAGGGGCATTATTAAATTTCAGTGGAATCGTGTAGTAAAATATTCGTTTCATTTGGAAACTCCCGTATTAATTGGATTTTACCTCTCTCCAGAGTTCATTGTAAATATCATTTGTTTCATTGCCAAGATAAGAAAAAGTTTCACAACGTTCTAAAATCTCCGGGCCAGGGAAAGCAATTGTATTATTTCGAAGAGCTTCATCTTCGATCAGGGCGCGAGCCGCTTCATTTGGCGTAGAGTAGGTAATGTAGTCAAAGTTCATTTTTGCAATGTCGGGACGACAGAGGAAATTGATAAATGCCTCTGCATTGTCCTTATGCTTTGCATTCTTTGGGATAACCCAGGAATCAATCCAGACATTAGAGCCTTCTTTTGGAACTACATATTCCAAATCTTTATTTTCGTTCTGTGTATATATTGCTTCTCCAGAATAAATAACGCCAATTGCTGCTTCATTTCCGATCATTTTATCACGCACCTGGTCAATGACATAGGCCTGTACGAGAGGTTTCTGTTTAATCAAAAGATCTCTGGCAGCAGTCAGTTCATCAAGGTCTGCAGAATTCAAAGAATGACCGGAGAGCTTTAATGCAACAGCGAAAGCATCTCGTACGCTGTCCTGCATGAGAATGTTATCTTTGTATTTTTTATCCCAAAGAACAGACCAGCTGTCGATTGGCTCGTCTACCATCGTTTTATTATAGAGAATACCAACAGTACCCCAACAGTATGGAACAGAGTATTTATTTTCCGGATCAAACTGTTGTGAAGTTTTCATATAAGTCGGACCGATATTTTTGATATTTGGAATGTTATCAAAGTTAATTTCTGCCAGAAGATCATTTTCGATCATACGCTGGATCATGTAATCAGAAGGGCAGACGACATCATAGGCAATGGCACCGGACTGCACCTTTGGATACATGATCTCGTTTGTCTCAAATTCTTCATAAACAACATTGATTCCGGTTTCTTCTTCAAAGAGTGTGATTGTTTCCGGATCAAGGTATTCACCCCAGTTGTATACAATAACCTGATTATCACCTGTAATCGTTTCTTTTGAACCATAGAAAAAGCCGCCGGCGATGATAACAAGTACCATCACAGCAGGAACAATGCGGCGTAAGAAAATCCGTACCGGTTTTTTCTGCAGAAAATGAGAAAATCTGCGAGAAGTTTTAGATGATTTTGCAGTTGTATCCGGTTCCATATTCACAAGCAGTAAGAGAATTAAGACAGTACCGAATAAAAGAGTGGACAGTGCATACATTTCCGGTTTGATTCCCTTTCGCACTTCACTATAGATCTTTGTAGATAATGTATCAATTCCCGGACCTTTTGTGAAGTGAGTAATCACAAAATCATCAAGGGACATTGTAAATGCTAACAGGAAGCCGGAAATAACACCTGGAAGGATATCCGGGAACACTACTTTAAAAAATGCGTAGAGCGGTGATGCACCGAGATCCAGTGCGGCTTCGTAAGTGTAACGGCTTGTTTGTTTTAATTTCGGAAGAACATTAAGTACAACATAAGGAACACAAAAAGTAATATGTGACATTAAGATTGTACCGAATCCGAGATTGATACGTCCTGCAATAAAAAGCAGCATGAGAGAAATTCCCATTACAATTTCTCCGTTAAGCATTGGAATGTTTGTGATACCAAGCGTAATTGTTTTACTTCGCTGCTTCATAGACTGAATTCCAATGGCTGCCATTGTTCCAAGGACAGTGGCAATTGCTGCTGCCAGTACGGCAATGATAAGTGTCGAATAGAGCGCATTCATGATCTGCTCATTCTGAAAGAGCTTAATATACCATTTTCCAGTAAAGCCACCCCATTTTGCGCGGGTTTTGGAATTATTAAACGAAAGAATCATCAATGTGATGATTGGAGCATATAAAAGAAAGAAAATAATTCCTAAATAAGTTTTCTGTAATATTTTTTTCATTAGAATGCCGTACCCTCCCCGTCTTTATCGTATTTGCCGATGATGGCCATACTGATGAGGATGAAGATCATCAGTACAATGGAAAGTCCGCTTCCCACGTTCCAGTTACTGCTCTGCTTAAATTCCTGTTCGATGACATTGCCGATGAGCAGAATCTTACTTCCGCCAAGAAGATCGGAGATGACAAAGGTTGTCAGTGCAGGGATAAATACCATTGTAACTCCGCTGATAATGCCCGGGAGGCTGAGCGGTACAATGATTTTGAAAAATGTCTGTACATTATTGGCGCCAAGATCTTTTGCGGCGTGGATAACATCTTTATCAATCTTTACGAGAACATTGTAGATTGGCAGCACCATGAACGGAAGAAAATTATATACCATACCAAGGATAATTGCGTAAGGAGTATTAATAATTTCCAGCGCCGGAAGATGAAAGAACCCAAGGATGCTGTTAATGACGCCGTTTTTCTCAAGCAGTGTCTGCCAAGCAAGTGTACGCAAAAGAAAGTTCATCCACATTGGGAGGATGAAGATCAGCACAAGAAAACTTGTATGATTTACGTTAGAATTTGCAAGGATCATTGCCAACGGATAGGCAAGAATCAGGCAGATTAAGGTACTGATAAGAGAAAGCAGGAGCGCAAGACCGAGCGCTTTTAAGTTCTCGGGAGTTGTGATTTCAGCAATATTTGCGAACGTAAATGCACCGTCTGCATCGGTCAGTCCATAATAGAAAATCATCAACAGTGGGATGATTGTAAAAGAGACAGACCAGAACAGATATGGGCCGGCAAGATATTTCTTTTTGTTTTTTCCGCATTCATTTTTCCAACGAAGAAAAATCTCCCGAACCCGATCGGAAAAAAAATCTTTTTTCATAGCGGTTTCGTTATTCTTCAATGTTTACAGCCTCCTCATCTTCAGATTCCGGTTTGTTCATTATCTGGATATCAAATGGATCTACTCGGATTCCAACTTCTGTACCAACCGGAAACATATCGGTACTGTGGACGAGCAGATCATAATTATTAGCAGAAACTTCCATCTCATAGTGTACACCTTTGAAAATTAAGTGTGTGACAATTCCGTTAATAACGCCTTCATTTGGCTTGACAAGATCAATATCTTCCGGGCGGATTACAACATCGACTGGTCGGTTGCGTCCAAATCCGGTATCAACACACTCAAAATCTGCACCGAGGATGTTAACAAGACGGTCGCGGATCATGCGTCCTGAAATAATGTTACTGTCACCGATGAAGTCTGCCACGAAAGCATTTTCCGGTTCATTGTAAATATCTTCCGGTGTACCAATCTGCTGAATATAGCCCTGATTCATGACAACAATGGTGTCAGACATGGTAAGGGCTTCTTCCTGATCATGGGTAACATAAATAAAAGTAATTCCAAGTTCATTTTTCAGTCGGATCAACTCGTACTGCATCGGAAATATTGTCTGAATTTTTAATTCTTTTCACACATATAAACTTTTTATTTTA
>CAUCYJ010000019.1:0-20218 GCA_958446945.1 uncultured Lachnospiraceae bacterium
TATACGAAGATCTGATCCGGGAATCAATCGAAGCTCCCGAAAAACAGTATTATGTAATTGTTCCGGAACAGTTTACAATGCAGACTCAGAAAGATCTTGTGATGATGCATCCGGCAAAGGGGATTATGAATATAGATGTACTCAGCTTTAATCGTCTGGCATATCGGATTCTGGAGGAGACGGGCGGCAATCGCAAGCAGGTGCTGGATGATGAAGGAAAGAATCTGATTCTTCGAAGAATTGCTGGGATGTGCGAACCAAAACTCAGAGTGCTCGGAGGTAATTTAAAGAGGACAGGTTATATTAGTGAGATGAAATCTGTTATTTCGGAGTTTACTCAGTATGATATCAATCCGAAAGCATTGGAAGAAATACTTGTGCAAGCGGGAGAGGAGAGTTATCTTTCTTATAAATTAAAAGATATCCAGATAGTCTATGAAGCTTTCCGGGAGTTTCTTTCTGAAAAATATATTACCGGAGAAGAGCTTTTGGATGTACTTTGTCAGGTACTTCCGGATTCAGCGAAGATGCGCGGAAGCGTTGTTGTTCTTGACGGATTTACCGGATTTACGCCAATCCAGACACGTCTGCTTGGAAAAATGTTCGAGTTATGTGAAAAGGTAATTGTGACAGTCACACTTGGAGCCGGGGAAGATGCTTATCGGTATGTACATCCATATCAGATGTTTTCTATCAGTAAGCAAATGGTGTCGGCAGTTTTAAATGAGGCGAAGCAGCACCGGACAGAAGTGCTGCCGCAGATTAGGCTTGATCATCCTTCAAAATATCGCTTTCAGGAGTCCCCTTCGCTGGCATTTCTTGAGGAAAATATTTTTCGTCACCGGGGAAAGGTATATGAGGGAAAACCGGAAGAAATAAAGCTTCATGTTTGTCGGAACGTGATGTCTGAATGTGAGTTTGCAGCTCAGACGATCGAGAATCTTATTCGGACAAAGGGAATGCGCTACCGGGAGATAGCGGTGATTACAGCCGATCCGGATGTGTATGCAGATTCTCTTGAAAAAGTATTTGCCCATTATGAGATTCCCCTGTTTCTTGATCATAAGCGGAGTGTGCTGCTGAACTCTTTTGTAGAGTATATTCGAAGTCTTTTGGGAATACAGCAGAAGCAGTTTACGCAGGAAAGTGTGTTCAGATTTTTGCGCACCGGACTGGTCAGTGGGGATGATGTGGAATTCACGCCGGAAGTTGTGGATGAATTGGAAAACTATGTTATGGCATTGGGGATAAAAGGATATGCTCATTGGCAGAGTCCGTGGTTTCGCCGGGCAAAAGAAACGACAGTGGAGGATTTGGAGCGGCTGAATCACTGGAGAGTTGTTTTGGTAGAGAAGCTGGAACCGTTTTTATATGTATTGCGAAAGAAGCAGAAAACCGTGCGGGATATTACAGAAGCACTCTGGGATTTTCTTGATCAGGAAGACATGCAGATGAAAATGCAGCAATATGAGAAAAAGTTTCAGGAGCAGGGCGAACTGGTTCTTGCAAAGGAGTATGCTCAGATTTATCGGATTGTGATGGAGTTATTTGAAAAATTTGTAGCGCTGCTTGGTGGGGAAATGGTATCGCTGGATGAGTATTGTGAACTTCTGGACGCAGGATTTGCGGAGGCGAAAGTCGGAGTAATCCCGCCGAGTCCGGATCAGGTAGTGGCGGGAGATGCAGAGCGTACAAGGCTGAAGGATATTAAAGCGTTGCTGTTTCTTGGCGTAAACGATGTGAATCTTCCGGGAAAACTAGAGCGCAACGGTCTGATCTCAGAGTACGATAGAGAAGTGCTGACAAAGGGAAATGTGGTGCTTGCACCGGGAGCGAAAGAGAAGGCGTTTGTTCAGAAATTTTATTTATATCAGAATCTGACAAAGCCTTCTAAGCTTCTGATTCTGTCTTACAGCCGTCAAAGCAGAGAGGGCAAAGCACTGCGTCCGGCATATCTCGTCCAGGAACTTTTTAGGATGTTCCCGGAACTTTCTTTAGAAGATGAGGAAAAGAGAATGCTTTCAGAGCAGGAAATGATTCCAAAAAGCGGGATATCTTATCTTGTGAAAGGTCTGCAGAATTTGAATGAGGGCGGCTTTATCGGAGAAGGATTCCAAATGTGGGAAGAACTGCTCTGCTGGTATTTGCGGGAAGAAACATGGAGAGAAAAGGCAGAAAATCTTCTTGAGGCAAATCAATATCATAAACCAGATCTTCATCTGGAAGAAGAAACGGCACAAGAATTATATGGCAGTTTGGATCATACAAGTGTAACAAGACTAGAACGATTTTGTGCCTGTGCGTTTTCTCATTATCTGACCTATGGACTTCGTTTGAAGGAACGTCAGGAATTTGAGTTTCGTCCTCTTGACTGGGGAAATCTGCTTCACAGCGCTTTGGAGCTTTTTTCAAAGAAAGTCCAGAAAACAGGAAAGTTATGGACGATGCTGGAAGAAAAAGAGCGGGATGAATTAGTGGAAGCCTGTGTGGATGAGACGATTACAGATTATGGAAATACAATCCTTTACAGCAGTGCAAGGAATGAATATTTGATTACAAGACTGAAACAAATGATGGCAAGAACAATCTGGGCGTTGACAAAGCAGATGGAACGAGGTGCATTCCGGCCGTCAGGATATGAAGTGAATTTTTACGGCGGTAAGATTGACCGGGTTGATACTTGTGAGCGGGATGACAAAATTTATGTAAAAATTATTGACTACAAGACCGGAACGCAGTCATTTGATCTGGCAGCGCTCTATCACGGACTGCAGATGCAGCTTGTTGTGTATATGGATGCGGCAATGACAGTAGAAGAGAAGAGACACCCGGATCAGCATGTTGTTCCGGCAGGAATTTTCTACTATAAGATCAAAGATCCAATTGTGAGCAGAGAAGAAGACATGGAGCGGTTGGAAGAAGCAATTTTGAAAGAACTCCGGTTGGATGGGATTGTGAATTCCGATGATGCAGTGCTGCGTCTGATAGATGAAGAGATGAAGCCGGGAACGTCTTCGTCTGTGATTCCGGCAGGGCGGAAGAAGGACGGGATGTTGACATGGAATTCTAAGGCTGTGTCAGAGGAAGGATTTGGTTCTATCAGAAAATATACGAAGAAGAAAATTGCTTTGCTGCGTCGTCAGATCGCAGCCGGAGAAATTGATGCAGCTCCGTATGAATTTGGCAGCCGGACGGCGTGTGATTATTGTCAGTTTCGGAATATTTGCAGATTTGAACCGGGATTTCCGGGATATCTTTACCGGAGACTTCCGCAGCTGTCTGCGAAAGAAGTGCTGGAACGTATGCGGGAGGAGGAATAGACGATGGGAGTACAGTGGACAGAAGAACAGCGGGAAGTCATTGATGTGCGTGGAAAAAATATCCTTGTATCTGCAGCGGCAGGTTCCGGCAAGACAGCAGTGCTTGTAGAGCGGATTATTGAGCGATTGACAAAAGAGGAGCCGCCATTAGATGTGGATCGTCTTCTCGTTGTTACCTATACAGAAGCAGCGGCAGCAGAAATGAAAGAAAGAATCCGCGACGCAATTGAGAAAGCATTGGAAGATCATCCGGATGATGCACATTTGCAGAGGCAGGCAACGCTTGTCCATCATGCGCAGGTAACAACGATTCACAGCTTTTGCCTGTCTGTCATCCGGGAGAATTTTCATACCATTGGATTGGATCCGGGATTTCGAATCGCGGAAGAAGGAGAAATGAAGCTATTGAAGCAAGATGTGGCGGCAGAGTTTCTGGAACAAAAATACGAAGAAGGGGAAAAAGCTTTTTTGGATTTGACAGAATATACGGCTCCGGGAAGGGACGACCATAAACTGACAGAACTGCTTTTAAAAATATATGATTTCTCCAGAAGCTATCCGGAACCATGTGAATGGCTGTATTCCTGTGCGGCGCATTATAAAATAGAAGAAGGGATTGAGGAACAGCCGTTTTTTCATTTTGTAAAGGAGCAGACAGTCCAGTATGCGAAAGATATGCTGGAATTGACAGAATATGCGATAAAACTTTGTGAGGAACCGGACGGACCGGTATTTTATCTGGAGGCGCTTGCGCAGGATGAAGACCGAATCCGACAGCTTGCCGAGGCAAAGAGCTATGAAAGTATTTATGAAATTTTAGCAGAATGGAAATGGGCAAAACTGTCGGCAAAAAGAAGCGATGAGATTGATCCGGACAAACGGGAACTTGTAAAGCAGGTAAGGGAAGATGTAAAAACGCTCCAAAAAGATCTGAAAGAGCAGTATTTCTATGAACCGCTTCAGGAGATAGAGGAACATATGAGACAGTGTGCGCCGATGATGGAAACATTTGTGGAGCTGACTGCAGATTTCCATGAAGCGATGCAGAAGGAAAAAGCGAAGAGAAATATGATTGACTTCGGGGATATGGAACACTTTGCTCTGGAGATCCTTACGGAACAAAAAGACGGAAAACGTTGTCCTTCTCAGGCAGCACGCGCTTATCAGGAACGGTTTGAAGAGATTATGATCGATGAATATCAGGATAGTAATCTGATCCAGGAGGCTCTTTTGACAAGCGTGTCCCGCAAGGAACAGGGAATTTATAATATATTTATGGTCGGGGATGTGAAGCAGAGCATTTATCGATTTCGGCTGGCGAGACCTGAGCTTTTCATGGAGAAATATCACACATATGGAGCAGGAGAGGGGCAATGTCAGCGTATTGATCTGACGCGAAACTTCCGTAGCCGGCGGGAAGTATTGGAAAGTACGAATTTTATTTTTAGACAGATTATGACAGAGGGGTTCGGCGGTATTGCTTATGATGAGCGGGCGGCGCTGTATCCGGGAGCCTCTTATGAAAATATACCGGGAAATGAGGCAGAGCTGCTATTAATTGATACCTCTGTACAAGAAGGGGTAGAAGAAGAGACGGTCCGGGAGCTGGAGGCTCACGGAATTGCCAGAAGAATTAAAGAATTGGTAGGCGTACATCCGGTATTGGATAAAAGAACAGGAACATATCGTCCTGCCGGTTATGGAGATATTGTAATTCTTACAAGAAGTCTGAAAGGATGGACGGAAGAGTTTTCAAGGATTTTGAATCAGGAAGGGATTCCGACATTTGCCGGGACGAAGGAAGGATATTTTGAAACATGGGAAGTCAGTACGGTGTTGGATTATCTGGAACTGCTGGATAATTTTCGGCAGGATCTTCCGCTGACTTCAGTGTTGCTGTCTCCTTTTGGAAATGTTACGGCAGAGGAGCTTGCAAGAATCCGGGTAAGAGAAATGAAGACGGAGGAAGAAGGGGCGTCATTGCCGTTTTTTCAGGCGGTGGTTACCTTTATGAAAGAAGAGGAAGAAAAAGACAGTAGATTACGTCAGAAACTTAGAACGTTTCAGAAGCAATACGAAAGTTACCGGGAAATTCTTTCATATACTTCAATCTATGATCTCATGTGGAAACTTTTGTATGAGACGAGATATCGGGATTATGTGGGCGCTATGCCTGGAGGAAGACAGCGTCAGGCAAATCTGGATATGCTTCTTGAGAAGGCGCTGGCATTTGAAAAGACAAGTTATAAGGGGCTGTTTCATTTTGTGCGCTATATCCGCCAGCTAAAGAAATATGACGTGGATTATGGAGAAGCGAATATTGCGGATGAGCAGGCAGATACCGTACGCCTTATGAGTATCCATAAAAGCAAAGGCTTGGAATTTCCAATCGTGTTCGTGTCCGGAATGGGGAAACAGTTTAATACGCAGGATATCCGTGAGCAGTTCGTAGTGCATCCGTCTCTGGGAATTGGGACAGACTGTATTGATCTTGAAATGCGGACAAAAGCTCCGACACTGCTGAAGAAAGTGATTCAAAAGGAAACAGCGCTTGAAAATCTGGCAGAAGAAGAGAGAGTGCTATATGTAGCCTTGACAAGAGCAAAAGAGAAGTTGATTATTACCGGAGCAGTAAATGGTGTAGGGGAAAAATTAAAAAGCTTTGGAGCAGTAGGAGCAAGGGAAGAAACAGCATTAAGTTTTGCGTCAGTCAGCCGCGCAAGAACGTATCTGGACTGGCTTATTCCGTCTCTTATCCGAAACAAGGCTTTCGCCTCAGCATTATCTGAAGCAAAACTTCCGGTACCGTTTATGAATTCCATGTATCATCAGGAGGTACCGATTCGGGTGGAAGTAATCTATGCCGCTCAATTGGCAGAAAAAGCAGAAGAAGAGGTTTGTGCAGATCAGCTTCTGCATCAGTTTTTTAAAGATGGCGCCGTTGAAAAAGAGGTATTTCATCCGGAGATGAAAGAGCATCTCCGGGAGCAGTTTTCGTTTGTGTATCCATTTTCAAAAGACCGGACAAGGAAAATGAAGTTTACTGTGTCTGAGTTAAAGAAAATGGGAATGGAAAAAGAGCTTACTGAAGAAAGCGAAGCATTGTTTGAACCTGCAAAAGAAATGAAACTAATACCGGCTTTTCGAAGAGCGGAAGAGGAACTGACGGGAGCTTCCAGAGGAACGGCTTATCACAGGGTGTTGGAGAGGATTGATTTCCGGGAAGAGTATCATGAAGAGAAACTAAAAGATGCCATAGCGACTCTAGTCAGAGAAGGGAAACTGGAAGAAGCGGAGGCAAAAACTGTGAACTGCTCTGACCTGATGAAGTTTTTTGAAAGCAGACTTGCTGCTGATATGAAAGAAGCGGCAAGACGGGGAAAGTTGTTTCGGGAACAGCCTTTTGTAATCGGGATTGAAGATTCGGGCGAGTGGTGTCTTGTCCAGGGAATTATTGATGCTTACCTGGAAGAACCTGACGGAAGTCTTGCGGTAATTGATTATAAAACCGATCGTGTAAATAGGAAAGAAAAGCTGCAGGAGAGATATTGTCAGCAGTTAGAATATTATGCACAGGCACTAGAGCAACTTCTCGGGAAAAAGGTAAAGAGGAAAATCATTTACTCCTTCACACTACAGACAGAAATCGAGGTATAAAAGATGAGTGATGTTGTAACATATTATCTCTGCGCGGTAAATGTCATTGCATTTTTACTTTATGGAGCAGATAAAAGACGGGCAAAAAGAGGAGCGTGGAGAATTTCGGAGGCGGCACTCATAGGTATTGCTGTCATTGGAGGTTCGGCAGGCGCATGGCTTGGGATGAAAGGATTCCGACACAAAACAAAGCATAAGAAATTTACTTACGGAGTGCCGATGATTCTTGTTGTACAGGCAGTTCTGTTAATGTGGTTTTATTTTTAAGAAAAATAGAAACGAGACCGGAAGGCATGTCCTTCCGGTTTTGCTGTTCATAGAAAAGTTTCTTAAGAAAATCTTCATAATTTTTGTAGATAAATCTTTAATAATATTATATTGACTCACTATATTATACGATATATAATATAGAAAACCAAACAATATTAGAAGTGTTAGAGAGGAGTGAGACGATGGTATTTAATACTGGAGCAGCGCTTCTGGATGCTATTGTGCTGGCTGCCGTGTCAAAAGAAGAGAACGGTACATATGGATATCGGATTACACAGGATGTCCGAAAGACGCTGGAAGTGTCAGAGTCTACTCTTTATCCGGTGCTGAGAAGACTTCAGAAAGATGAATGCCTTGAAGTGTATGATATGCAGTTTGATGGAAGAAACAGGAGATATTATAAAGTCACTGAAAAAGGCATGGTACAGTTGAACTTATACCGGGAAGAATGGAAAAAATATTCAGAAAAGATTAGTAAAATGTTTGAAGGGGGTGTGACTGCATGAATCGGGATCGTTTTATGAAAGAACTTGAAATGCTGCTTTCTGATATTTCAGCAGAAGAGCGTGCCGAAGCATTGCAGTACTATAATGATTATTTTGCTGATGCAGGAGCAGAAAATGAAGGAAAAGTGCTTGAAGAGCTTGGAGATCCGGGAAAGGTAGCTGAGACAATCAAAGCAGGTTTGGGCAGTAATAATGAAGAACATCAAGAATATCGAGAAACTGGCTATACGGATACAAGATTTGAGGAAAAAGAGATGCCGGGAAGCAGAAAGGCTGTGGGAGCAGACACAGGATATCATCCGGAGTATGTGCAAAAGAAATCCCATCCAATAGGAAAGATTTTTTTGATTTTGGCAATTATTTTTATCGGTCTTCCAATTGCATTGCCGCTTGGAATAGGGATACTGTTTCTTCTGGTAGGAATTTTAGCAAGTATTGTGGCAGTTCTGGTCAGTGTTGTAATACTCAGTGCAGCAGCAGCTTTTTGCGGCGGTTGCTTTGTTGTTGTAGGAGCGGTAAAGCTCATTCCGAATGCACCGGTGGGACTTTTGCTGATGGGAATTGGACTTATTATGGGGGCAGTAGGCGTAGTGGCAACAGTGCTTCTTGGAAAATTCAGCTGGATCTGTTTGCGCTCATTGTTTCGGGGAGCTGTGGCACTTTGCCGCAGACCATTTCACAGAAAGGCGGTGTAACAAATGAAAAAAGGTTGGAAAATATTCGCCATTGTCTGTGGATGTACGGCAGGTGCAGGAGTTGTTTTGTGCATTGCGGCGCTGATGCTTGGCGTAACGTGGAGAAGTGTTTCTGATGAACTTGCAGATGGCGTAGGGTTTGTTGTGCACGAGAGTAAATATACGACGGAGCCGGATGATTGGGATGATGACTGGGAGAATTCAGCGAGATGGAAAAATGCACAGATTTTAAGCGGAGATTTTGAAAAAACATATTACCATGTAGAAGATCTGTCTGTTGAGTTGTCAGCCGGAACGATGGAAATCATTTCTTATGACGGGAATGAAATTGTTCTGGAAGGCAAGGCAGTTAATGGAGCACTTCGCACAAGGTGTAGTGTCAATGATGGTACGCTAGAATTTAAAACAAGCAATAAAGTGTGGAAAGAAAATGGGTTAAATAACAAAGAAGCAGGAACCTATATACTTTATGTGCCGGAGACACTAACATTGGGAGAAATCAATATTACGGCGGGAGCAGGAGAACTTATGGTACAAGGGATTACATCAATGGAAATGGAGCTGAATCTTGGAGCGGGAAATACGGTATTGACAGATATCGGCATTGATGATACAGAAGTACGCTGCGGTGCTGGAAATGTGGATTTGAATGGAAAACTTCAGGGAGATATTAATATTGAATGTGGAGTGGGAAATGTAACCATGACACTAGAAGGTAAAAAGACAGATTATAATTATGATATTGCAACAGGTATCGGCGGTATGCACATTGCCGGAACAACTTATGGAACATTGGATCGTTCTGTCAATGAAGATAACGGCGCTCCATATACGATTGAGATGATCGGCGGTGTTGGAGAAGTAGAAATTTCATTCCGAGAGCCGGTATAAGAGCGGATGTGAATAAAAATGCGAAATAGATAGAAAAAGGAGAGATAATTATGTCAGAGAAAAGATTATTCAGATCAAGAGAAAACAAAATGATAGGTGGTGTCTGCGGTGGGATCGGTGAATTTTTTGGAGTAGATCCGACACTGATCCGTTTGGCGTTTGTTTTGTTTGGATGTACCGGAACAGGAATCGTTGCTTACTTTGTAGCGGCAGTGATCATTCCGGATCGCCCATAACCTGGTTTTTAGGTGTCTGTATAAAGTCAGAATTTCTGGCGATACTCCTGACAGAAATACATTTTGCACAGCGCAAAGTGAAAACTGAAAAGGAGGATGCTGAGAAATGGCTGAGACAAAGGACATTGATCTGGAACAATTAGAACCGGAAGAACGGATGAAATACGAAATCGCAGAGGAACTCGGTCTGTTGGATAAAGTACTGGAGGAAGGATGGAAGTCACTGTCATCAAAAGAAACCGGACGCATTGGCGGAATTATTGCCGGAAAAAAGCGGGATGCGAAGAAACACATTTCGAAATAGTTTCTGAAGTTTAGGAAAGAAATGAGAATTTTCTGATCACAGCTTGAAAAAGCGGATGGTTTTTGCTATAATCGTACGGCTAGGAAGAAAAGGTGAGAGGCATGGACAGAAAGATGAATGTACTTGGCGTTCAGGTCGATGATTATTCCGCGAAGGAAGCGATGCGCCAGGCGATTGAGTATCTTCAGACAGAAGGAATCAACGTAATTGAGATGCTGACGACGGATGTGCTTGTAAAAAGCAGTGTTGTCGAGGGGGTAAAACAGAATACCGAAGAAGCGGATATGATTCTGATTGGGGATAAAGCAATCCTCGAAGCAGCAGGGATTCAGGAGTCAAAGCGGCCTCACGAAGCTGCGGAGGATGTATTTCTGAAGATGTTCCTTCGATATCTTGAGAAGAATCGGAATCGGATCTGGCTGATGGCAGATTCTCAGGAAGAATTAGATTCTTTTGAAGAGATACTGCGCGAGCGCTACCCAAAGGTAAGAATTATGGGAGGAGCAGTCGTACCGGAGCATGCAGAGTCAGATGATATGATTGTGAATGAGATCAATGGCCTTGAAATCGACTGTATTTTGTCAGAACTCGATCTGGCAGAGAGAGAAGCTTTCATAGCGCGCAATAGAATTATTGTCAATGCGAGAGTATGGCTGAGAGTTGGAAAGCAGCTGAGACTTCAGGAGACAGAAACCGGATTTCGAAAGTCTGTTTACGGATTTGTCCGGAAGTTTATTTTAAAGAAGGAGATCGAGCGGGAAAATCGCCGCAGAGATCAGTAGGAGAAAGTATCTCCGTATATGATTATTGTGAACAATGTCTATGAACAAAATGTAACATATTTGTAAAGAGTCTGAGGAAATGCCTAAAAATATGCAATTTCCTCTTTCTTTTTTTGTGGTTTTGCATTAAAATAGTAAAATGCATAGAGATATACTACGAGTAGAGTAACAAAATAATTGTGAAAAATGCCGATGCTGAAAAGCATGGATTCGGAGAAGGAGAGGAAGAGGAATGATATCAAACCAAATACTTCAAAATACAATCGAAGGATTGAAAGCAATTACAAGAATTGATCTGTGTGTAATGGATGTTGATGGAAAAGTATTTGCAAGTACTTTTACGGAGACAGATAATTTTGAGAATGCAGTGTTATCCTTTGTGGAATCTCCGGCAGATAGTCAGGTAATACAGGGCCGGCAGTTCTTTAAAATCTTTGATGAGAATCAGCTAGAATATATTTTACTTGCCAATGGAGGAAGTGATGATGTATATATGATAGGGAAGATTGCTGTTTTCCAGATTCAGAATCTCCTTGTGGCGTACAAAGAGCGTTTTGATAAGGATAATTTCATTAAAAATCTTCTGCTTGATAACCTGCTTCTGGTTGATATTTACAATCGTGCTAAAAAATTACATATTGACACAGAAGTCAGACGTGTTATCTTTATTATTGAGACTTCCCGTGAAAAAGACGGCAGTACACTTGAGAATGTGCGTACGCTTCTCGGAGGGAAGTCAAAAGATTTTATCACAGCGGTAGATGAGAAGAATATTATTGTTGTGAAGGAAATCGGACCAGATGACGGATACAAAGAGATGGATGAGATTGCGGAGAACATCCTGGAATTGTTAAAGTCAGAAGGGGAAGAAGGAATCCATATTGCATATGGTACCATTGTCAATGACATTAAAGAAGTGTCCAAATCATACAAAGAAGCGAAACTTGCACTGGATGTTGGAAAGATTTTCTTTAATGACAGAGATGTTATTGCATACAGTGCGCTTGGAATCGGCAGATTAATTTACCAGCTTCCAATTCCGCTCTGTAAGATGTTCATCCGTGAGATTTTTGAGGGGAAATCTCCGGATGATTTTGATGAAGAGACGTTGGTTACGATTAATAAGTTCTTTGAGAACAGCCTCAACGTGTCAGAAACATCCAGACAGCTGTATATTCATAGAAATACGCTTGTGTATCGTCTTGATAAGCTTCAGAAGAGCACAGGACTGGATCTTCGCGTGTTTGAGGATGCGATTACATTTAAAATTGCACTCATGGTAGTGAAGTATATGAAGTATATGGAGTCACTGGAGTATTAGTAATTAGGAGGAGCATATGATAGAATTAAAGGAAGTAACGAAAGAATACTCGAAGGGGATCGCAGCCCTGAATGGTATCAGTCTGAAGATTGAGGCCGGCGAGTTCGTATTTATCGTAGGTGACAGCGGTTCCGGAAAGTCAACATTGATTAAGTTGATTATGAAAGAGCTGGATCCGACATCAGGAACGATTGTTGTAAATGGTCAGAATCTTGGCCGTCTGAAACATCGTCATATTCCGAAGTACAGAAGAACGCTTGGAGTAGTGTTCCAGGATTTCCGACTTTTGAAAGATAGAAATATTTACGATAATATTGCTTTTGCACTCCGCGTAACAGAAACACCGACAAGGGTGATTAAGAAGAAAGTACCGGCAGCGTTGTCACTTGTAGGACTTGCACAGAAGTATAAAGCTTATCCAAAGGAACTTTCCGGTGGTGAGCAGCAGAGAGTTGCCATTGCGCGTGCAGTCGTGAATGAGCCGCTGATTCTTCTGGCAGATGAGCCGACAGGTAATCTGGACCCGACAAACTCATGGGAGATCATGAAGCTGTTGGAGGAAGCGAATGAGAGAGGAACTACGGTTCTGGTTGTAACCCACAATCAGGAGATCGTTAACGAAATGAAAAAGCGAGTAATCACAATGAAAAAAGGTGTTATTGTGAGCGACGAAAGAAAAGGTGGGTATAATAATGAGGATTAGTACAGTAGGATATTCTATGAAGCAGGGGATCAAAAACATCAGCCGCAATAAGCTGTTTTCTCTTGCATCCGTAGCAACGATGGCTGCATGTATTTTCGTGTTTGGACTTTTCTTTTCCATTGTCCTGAACTTTCACAGCATTGTTATGGCTGCTGAGGAAGGTGTGGCGATCACAGTATTTTTTGAAGATGGTGTAACGCAGAATCAGATTTCTAATATTGGTGAAAAACTGCGCGACCACGAAGGTGTTGCCGAAGTAAAGTTTGTATCTGCTGATGAGGCATGGGAAGAATTCCGTGATGAGTATTTCGGGGAGAATGCAAATCTGGCGGAAGGATTCAAAGAAGACAACCCACTTGCCGGAGCAGATAACTACGAAGTTTATATGGAAAAAGTAGAAAATCAGACAGAGATTGTTGAATATGCAGAAAGTTTGGATGGTGTCAAGAAAGTAAAGCGTTCAGATGTGGTGGCAAAGACGTTGGAGAAAGTAAATAAGCTGATCATCTATGTTTCAGCGGCAATCATCGGTATTCTTCTGGCTGTTTCTATTTTCCTGATCAGTAATACGGTTGCAATGGGTATTACTGTCAGAAGAGAAGAGATTGCCATTATGAAATACATCGGTGCAAAAGACTTCTTTGTACGGGCGCCGTTCATCATTGAAGGTATGATCATCGGATTGATCGGAGCTTTGATTCCGTTGATTTTGCTGTATTTTATGTATAATAAGGCGATTCAGTATATTTTAGAAAAATTTTCTATTTTGAATCATATTCTGGATTTCCTTCCTGTAAACTATGTATATACATATCTGCTGCCGATTGGGCTGATCCTGGGAATGGGAATTGGTTTAGTCGGAAGTACTTTTACAATCAGAAAGCACTTGAAAGTATAAGATAGGAGATACAGATGAAAAAACGATACAGAAAAACGGCCGCACTGCTATTGGCAGGGATTCTTAGTTTGGGAAGTGTGCTGCAAGTAGGTGCGACAGATACACAGATTGATGCAGCTCAGAAAGAGAAAGAGCAGTTAGAACAGCAGAAGCAGGCAGCGGAACAAGAGCAGAATGCGCTTTCAGAGCAGTTGAACAGCATTATCGAACAGATGCAGGAAACGAATGCGAAAGTAGATCAGAAGGCAGTTGAGATCGAACAGGCAGAGAATGATCTGATTAATGCAAAAATTGATGAAAACAATCAATATGAGAGTATGAAGAAGCGGATCCGTTTCATGTATGAGAACGGAGGCGGCGAGCTTCTGGAAATTCTCTTTACATCGGACAGCATGGCAGAGCTTTTGAATAAGGCAGAGTATATTTCCAAGATTACAGAATATGACAGAAATATGCTTGTGGAATTTCAGAAGATCGTGACAGAAGTACAGGAAAAGGAAGCAGCGCTGAAAGCAGAATATGAAGAGCTTGGCGCGCTTCAGGCTCAGCTTGGAGAACAGCAGACACAGGTACAGACACTCCTTGACAGCAAAGGAATCGAAATTGCGAATCTGGAATCTGCAATTGGAGCGAAGGCTTCTGAGCTTCAGGCGCTGATTGAGAAAGCAAAGGCGGAAGAAGAGGCGAGAAAGCAGGCAGAGCTTGCACAGCAACAGCAGCAGAAACCGTCAGGCGGAAACAGTTCCAGTGGAAATAATTCAAGCGGCGGTTCTTATGTACCGCCGGGAGACAATGTAATTTCCGGTAATGGAACATTTGCACATCCATGTCCGTCAGGATATCTGACAAGTGGGTTTGGTTATCGTGATTTTGACAATTCGTTCCACAAGGGAGTTGATTTCGGAACAGGTGGAGCAGCAGTTCCGACTTATGCAGCAGCAGATGGAAGAGTTCTAATCGCCGGCTGGAGCAACAGCGCCGGTAACTGGGTTGTTATTCAACATTCCGGCGGTCTTGTAACAAAGTATATGCATCATTCAGCTCTTAGTGTATCATCCGGGCAGTATGTATCGAAGGGACAGCAGTTAGGTCTTACAGGAAACACAGGTAACTCCGCAGGAGTACATCTGCATTTCCAGGTAGAACTGAATGGAAAACCGGTAGATCCATTCAATTATTTATAAGGTGTGAATAATGGATAATAAAAAGGGATTTTTAAAAGGGGCGCTGACAGGCGCCCTTGCTATGTTAGTAATCACAGCCGCCATAGGAGCGGGTGTGATTGTGATAAATCATATAGATCTTGGAAGTATGAAGAAAAGTGGCTCTGATCAGGTTGTGGGACAGTATACAGAGAATAAACTTGAAGAGCTAAAAGGTTTGATCGATGAAGTCTATCTCCATGAAGAAGAGGTAGATGAAGAAACACTTACGGAAGGAATCTATCAGGGATATATTGCGGCGCTGAATGATCCGTATTCTGCATATTATACTGCAGAAGAAACGAAAGAGATGATGGAATCTACTTCGGGGGAGTACAGCGGAATCGGAGCCCTTATGTCGCAGAATCGAGAGACAGGAGTAATTACGATTGCCAATGTCTATGAAAACTCACCAGCTGCAGAAGCGGGAATGAAAAATGAAGATATCTTGTACAAAGTAGAAGGAGAAGAAGTGACGGGTGTCGATCTAAGTGAAGTGGTTACGCGGGTAAAAGGAGAAGAAGGCACCGAGGTCAAAATGACGCTGCTGCGGGGAGCAGATCGTCAAGAGATTGAGGTTACTGCCGTGCGCAGAAAGCTGCAGACGCAGACGGTCAGTTATGAGATGAAAGAAGGGCAGATCGGATATATTCGGGTGTCTGAATTTGATGAAGTTACACTGGAACAGTTCCGGGAAGCAAAAGCAGCTCTGGAAAGTCAGGGAATGGCATCTATGCTCATTGATCTTCGTGGAAATCCGGGAGGAAATCTTTCTACCGTCTGTGATATGTTAAGAGAAATTCTACCGGAAGGGCTGATCGTTTATACAGAGGAGCGGGATGGAGAGCGCACAGATTATAAATGCGATGGAAAAACACCGTGGGAAAAACCGCTTGCAGTGCTGATCAATGGCGCCAGCGCCAGTGCATCTGAAATTTTTGCCGGAGCAGTACAGGACTATGGAATCGGGCAGCTTGTCGGTACAACGACTTATGGGAAAGGAGTTGTGCAGCAGCTATTTCCAATGACGGACGGTACAATGGTGAAGCTTACGATTGCAGAATATTTTACTCCGAAAGGAAGAAATATTGATGGAACCGGAATTGTCCCGGATGTGGAAGTAGAATATGTCTATGATGAAACAAACCCGGAAGCGGATAATCAGATGGAAAAAGCGATGGAGCTCCTTCGCAGTCAGGTACAGTAATAGTTGATGCGAGAGAATTGGAGAAAGTCAATATAAAAAGCAAAAGATTTGTGGAGACATGAATCTTTTGCTTTTCTTACATTATGGCATATGTTAAAATAAAAATATATGGATAAAATTATTTCCGGAGCATTTTCAGATACTCTGGAGGGAAATAAACGAGAAAGGATTGAGAAAATGAAAATTTTAATTCAAAACGGTCATGTGTTAGATCCTTTGACAAAGAGAGATGGTCGGTATGATGTGCTGGTGGAAGATGATAAGATCAAAGCTGTAGGCGAGAAGATTGAGACAGAAGCAGATGAGATCATTGATGCCGCCGGCAGTTATGTTATGCCTGGATTTATCGATCTGCATGTACATTTAAGAGATCCTGGACTGGAATATAAGGAGACGCTTGCAACAGGGGGAAGTGCAGCGGCAAGAGGGGGCGTGACAACGATCTGTGCCATGCCGAATACAAAGCCGGTCATTGATACGAAAGAGAAAGTAGAAGATGTTCACCGCAGGGCAAAAGCAGAGTGTCCGGTGCATGTGATTCAGCTCGGTGCGGTCACAGTGGGACAAAAAGGAGAAGAGCTTGCTGATATTAAAGGAATGGCAGATGCAGGATGTCATGCAATCAGTGAAGACGGTAAGTCCGTGATGAATGCTTCTCTTTATCGGAAAGCAATGAAGATTGCGGCAGAGTGTGGGATTTCGATTTTTGCACATTGCGAAGATATTACGATGGTAGAAGGCGGTGTGATGAATGCTGATGAGAAGGCAAGAGAGCTTGGACTTCCGGGCATCACGAATTCCGTCGAAGATGTGATTGTTGCCAGAGATATCCTTCTTGCAAAAGAGACAGGGGTGCGCCTTCACCTTTGCCATTGCTCTACGGAAGACAGCGTGAAGCTGGTAAAATATGCAAAAGAAGAAAACCTTCCGGTAACAGCAGAAGTTTGCCCGCATCATTTTGCTATGACATCAGACGATATTAAAGAAGATGACGGTAACTATAAGATGAATCCGCCGCTGCGCGGACAGGCGGATAAAGAGGCGCTGCGCAGAGGACTTTCAGAGAATATTATGGATGTGATCGCAACCGATCATGCACCACATTCCGAAGAAGAGAAAAATTGCTCTATGAAGAATGCGTTTTTCGGAATCGTAGGTCTTGAGACATCAGCATGTCTTACTTATACAGAGCTTGTTGAGACAGGGCTTATGACACCGATGCAGATGGCTGAGAAGATGAGCTGGAATCCGGCTCAGGTACTCGGATTGTCAGACAAAGGCGCTGTGGCAGAAGGAAAGATTGCAGACCTTGTAATCTTCGACCCGAAAGCAGAATACACAGTTGATAAGAATACGTTTCTGTCTAAAGGAAAGAACACACCATTTGACGGTTGGAAAGTAAAAGGCGAAGTGACACATACATTTGTGGACGGAAAACTCGTTTATAAGAAGTAAATCAAAGCAAATATATTTATTTACCAGGAGGAGAATAACCATGATTAACAAATTAGTTGCAAACATTAAGAAGACGAATGCGCCGATCGTAGTAGGACTGGATCCGATGCTGAATTATGTACCGGAGCATGTTCAGAAGAAAGCATTTGCAGAATTTGGTGAGACATTAGAAGGAGCGGCAGAGGCAATCTGGCAGTTCAATAAAGAAATCGTTGATAAGACATATGATCTGATACCGGCAGTAAAACCACAGATTGCAATGTATGAACAATTTGGAATTCCGGGACTGATGGCGTTTAAGAAAACAGTAGATTACTGTAAAGAAAAAGGACTTGTTGTCATTGGAGACATTAAGAGAGGAGATATCGGATCTACCTCTGCTGCATATGCAGTCGGACATCTTGGACGTGTACAGGTTGGAAGCAAGAGTTATGTGCCGTTTGATGAAGATTTCGCAACAGTGAATCCATATCTTGGATCTGACGGTGTAAATCCGTTTGTGAAAGTATGTCAGGAAGAGAAGAAAGGTATCTTTGTTCTTGTGAAGACATCTAACCCATCAAGCGGAGAATTCCAGGACAGACTTGTTGATGGAAAACCACTGTATGAGCTTGTCGGCGAGCAGGTAGCTGCATGGGGCGAGCAGGCAATGGGTGATGAATACAGCTATGTTGGAGCGGTAGTAGGAGCAACTTATCCGGAACAGGGCAAGATTTTGAGAAAAGTAATGCCGAAGACATACATCCTTGTACCAGGTTATGGAGCGCAAGGCGGTAAAGGAAAAGATCTGGTACACTTCTTTAATGAAGACGGACTTGGAGCAATCGTGAACTCTTCTAGAGGAATCATTGCTGCTTACAAGCAGGAAGAATATGCGAAGTTCGGACCGGAGAACTTTGGAGATGCGTCGAGAGCAGCTGTTGAAGCTATGGTTGCTGATATCAGTGAAGCGTTAAATAATCGTTAATTAGTGATGAAGGAAAGCTTAGATGAGCCGCCGGGGGAAGTACGGCGGCTTATCGAGAGTCAGAAGAAAGACGACAGGAGAAGAGAAATATGACAGAAAGAGAAAGAGAGCAAGTGCAGGTTGTAGCTCAGAAGCAGCTTGCAGAGGGAATTTTCAGTATGTGGCTGAAGACAAAGGCAGCCCGTACAGCAAAGGCAGGACAGTTTATTTCTATGTATACAAATGATGGAAGCAAGCTGCTCCCTCGTCCGATCAGCATCTGTGAGATTGATAAAGAGCAGGAGATGCTTCGGGTTGTCTATCGTGTGACAGGAGAGAATACAGGAACAGAGCAGTTTTCCAAGATGAAAGCAGGAGATATGCTTCCGGTTATTGGACCTTTGGGAAATGGCTTTCCGTTGGAAGCTGCGGAAGGAAAGAAAGCGTTTTTGATCGGCGGTGGAATCGGTGTTCCCCCAATTCTGGAGCTTGCGAAAGAGTTAAATTGTGAGAAACAGATCATTGTTGGATATCGAGATGCTCAGACATTCCTTCGGGAAGAATTTGAGCAGAACGGAAGTGTGTACATTTCTACAGAAGACGGCAGTGTCGGTACGAAGGGAAACGTTATGGATGCCATTCGTGAGCAGGCACTTACTGCAGATATTATTTATGCATGTGGGCCGACACAGGCGTTAAAGGCATATGCAGAGGAAAATGATATCGAGTGCTATATCTCACTGGAAGAACGTATGGCATGCGGAATCGGCGCATGTCTTGGATGTGTTTGCAAGTCAAAAGAAAAGGATCACCACAGCAATGTACATAATAAGCGTATTTGTAAGGATGGTCCGGTATTTCTGTCTACGGAGGTGGAATTATAATGGATATGAGAGTAAATATTGCCGGTGTGGAGTGGAAAAATCCGGTAACAGTCGCATCAGGAACATTTGGTTCCGGAGCAGAATTCTGTGATTTCGTAGACTTAAACCGCCTCGGTGCAGTGACAACAAAAGGTGTGGCAAATGTTCCGTGGCCGGGAAATCCGACGCCGCGGGTAGCTGAAGTGTATGGCGGAATGATGAATGCCATCGGACTTCAGAATCCTGGAATCGATGTATTCTGTGACAGAGACATTCCGTTTTTGAAACAGTATGATACAAAAATTATTGTGAATGTATGCGGGCATGCGCCGGAAGAATATCTGGCGGTGGTAGAGCGCCTTGCAGATGAACCAATCGATATGATGGAAATTAACATTTCCTGCCCGAACGTGAATGCCGGTTTTCTTGCATTTGGTCAGGATGCAAAACATGTGGAACAACTGACGAGAGAGATCAAAAAACTGGCAAAGCAGCCGGTCATCATGAAGCTGACACCAAATGTAACGGATATTACAGAAATTGCGAAGGCGGCAGAAGCAGGAGGTGCAGATGCTCTTTCACTCATTAATACATTGACCGGTATGAAGATTGATATCAACCGCAAAACATTTGCTCTGGCAAATAAAACAGGCGGAGTGTCAGGTCCGGCAGTCAAACCGATTGCTGTACGGATGGTATACCAGACAGCGAAGGCGGTTAATATTCCGATCATCGGCATGGGCGGTATTGCGTGTGCTGAGGATGCAATTGAATTCTTGCTGGCAGGGGCAAGCGCAGTGTCTGTCGGAACAGCGAACTTCCATAATCCGGCAGTGACAATGGAAGTTGTTGATGGAATTGAGGCATACATGAAGAAAAATGGGTTCGAGCATGTAAAAGATATGGTAGGGATTGTCGGATAAAAAACAGAACCAAAAATGAAAGATGCGCTTGGGTAATGA
>CAUCYJ010000020.1:0-20146 GCA_958446945.1 uncultured Lachnospiraceae bacterium
CCCCTGCACCTGCACTCAGTAGTTCTCCTAATGCCCCTAAACTATCTAAATCTACGGTTCCGCTCTTTCCAAGATGTCCGATAAATCCTCCGGTATAATTCATTCCATTGACTCTGCGAAGGTTGGTCACTTCAGAATCTTTTACAGAGCCGTTAAGTAAAGCACCACCAAAGCCTCCGGCTGATCCTGAGTACACAGGATCATTTTTATACTCTGTCTTTTTGCTGTCTCTTGCCTGTACTTCCAAACCAACCTCAGCAGCACCTGACACATCAGAATCATAGATAAATGTTCGAAATGCATCCAACACGCTCGTTCCGCCAAGAGTTAAAATGGATTCCAGTATATTTGTATTGCCACCTTCACTGATTTGTGCTACCGCAGATACATCAGCCAGACCAAAAAATCCTCCGGCATATTCTCCACCGGTCACACTTCTAATATTCGATACATGTACACCGCTCTCTGCCTTGTTCAGTTCTCCGATCACAGCACCATTAATTTCCCCGGCAAATCCACCTGCTGCTGTTGCGTAAGCAGTATTTCCTGAACCATCTGCATAGGCGCCGTTAATAATGATTCCCCAGTCATCCCATGCACTGACATCTGCGCCTCGAACAGTAGCGATAGTTGTATTGAGTACAGATAACAAATCACCCGGTGCCTGGAGCAGCCCTTGAAGCAATCCGCCAAGCAGACCACTGCTACTTGCTGTATCCAATGCTGCCGCGCTTGCCGGATCAATCTGACCCGCAAAGCCTCCTACCGCCTTTGTTCCCTCTACCTTTCTTACATTTGCCGCAAAACAGCGAGTATTGTTTGGATCTGGCACGGCATCCGTTGCACTGTAAGTGCTTCCCGCCGACCAGTTTCCCCAGATCTGTCCGCCGATCATATGGCCGACATACCCTCCGGCATAACCAACTTTTTCTATCTTCAGTGAGGAATCCTTTTCTGGGATTCCCGTTGCCTTCACCGTCATTCCAGACTGGAAACCTGTAATATCTGAATTTCTGATTACTGGAACAAAAGTTTGTACTGCACTGACCGCATTTGTAATCGGAAGGCCGATCAGAGAAACCTTTCCAACCTCGGCAACACCTCCGGTTGTCATTTCTCCTGCAAAGCCTCCGGCACTCTTGTATGCAATCACAGATTTTGCATCCCACGCATGTGCATTGGTAACTACTCCGGCTTTCATCCGGCCCACATATCCTCCGGCCACTCCAGCCTCCATGTCCCTCGTTCCAACGTTTGTTCTTCCCGCTTTGGCATTATATCCATATGCGTATTCCTTAATCAATTCCTGTAACTCACCCTCGGTACCAACCGGCGTACTCGGGAACTGATCTCCATAAACGCCATCGCTTCCGACAGCCTCTGCCCACTTGTTCCAAGTATCTAAATCTACCTTTCGAAGTGGTCCGTAGACGGCCGTATTTGTTTCGGTCGGATAAACAGCACCTAAAAGACTTAAGACATTGCTTACCTCTAAAAGTCCAAACAAGAGTTCCAGATTTCCAGTTCCTGCTAAGTCTGCTGTTTCCATTAATCCGGTAAATCCTCCGGCAAATTCACCGCCGTATACAGAACGAATACGGATAGCGGCGCATTCTTTGCCGTTTGCTTCTGCCGCATATCCTTCAATTCTTCCTCCGTGATTGTAGCCAACGTAGCCACCAGCCAGCCCTCTCACGCATGAGTTATCTGTAAATCCTTCTGCACGAACTGCACCACCACAAGGAACACTGCTCGTCTGGCTATCTTCTATAATCGGAATAAAGGACTGCACCACATTTGCAAGGCTGTCTGTTACATTTAAAAGGCCATCTAGAATACTGATGTTTTCTAATACAGATGCAACATTTCCCGGTTCCATCATACCGGCATAGCCTCCGGATGCTTCACGTCCGATTACATAGGCAAATAGATTCGCATCACTATTTTTAATGATCGTACCGGACATTTCTCCGATAAAGCCTCCCGCTTTTCCAAGATTTTGATTGTTTTTATCGCTGCCATCTGCCAATACCGAATAACCACCCACACAGCCGTTGACGTCAGAGTTTTCAATCGTTGATGCGACCACATCCAAAGCTTCCAGCACATTACTCAACTGAATATTTCCAAGAAGCTTTAAGCCACCTCCAACTGCTGCTGCCGAATCAATATCTACACATCCTGCATAGCCTCCGGCGTATTTTCCACCTTTGACTGCATATTGTGAATTCGCTCCAAAATAACTTTCGCCATTTGCAGATTCCAGACTGTCGCCCGGCGGAGTCACCTTCGTATGCTTTAAGGAAGTGACATCGGAATCTTTAATCTGCACACCGCCGCCATAGCCAAGGTACCCTCCGGCACTGCTGTCGGTGTCTGTCGCTTCCACTGTAAATCCGTGCTCTGCAGACTTCACACCTGCGGATTGGATCATCGGTATATAGACATTTAATACATGAAGCAACTGACTGATATCAAGATTTAAAATTCCTCCAAGCAGATTTAATCCCTCTGAGGAAGCGGCTGCGCCGGCATCAATCTTTCCTGCAAAGCCCCCGGCATGAGATTCCCCCTTCACCTTCTTCAGACCATATACCGCATAGGCTTCCGGGCTAGTACTGTTATCTACCTGCCCACTTTGCATTGCTCCTGCATAACCTCCGGCAAGCTGCCCTTCCACCTGCGGATTCTCTTCGTTGGGATTCTTTTCCTGGGATAAGAATGTCACAGTTGTATTTGTATATTTCGGAAGCAGATACGGTACTAAATTCAATAAAGAATCCACTTCTAAAATTCCTGGAAGCTTCAGGTTCCCATCTGCATCCTTCTCTGCAAGCCCCGCCAGTCCTCCGGTATGGGAACGACCGATAAATCCTCCGGCATAACTACTTTTTGTATGATCATGTTTTGCAATAACAGATTGTAGATTTTTGACATGGGAAGCCTCGACTATCGAAGCTACGGATTCTCCGATAAAGCCTCCGGCAGTGAAATCTTCACCATCCGTCAAGACCGCCGTTCCTTCGGAAATAATTTTGCATCCACTGTCAGCGCCCACGGTCTCACAATTCTTTATCGTAACCTGTATCCCATCTGCAAGAGACAAGACATTATTGAGTTTCACAAGTCCAAGAACGTCCAACCCTCCAGCTGATGCAAGGCTTCCTGCTCCAGTTCTTCCCGCAAAACCTCCCGTATAGTTTCCTGACTGAACACTCTGAATTCCACTTATCTTTACAGTATCAGCCGTTCCCCCAAGCATCAGTCCACAAGCTCCTGCAGCATATTTTTCAGTAGCCGTTACTTTCCACTCAGTTCCCTCGACAGACATCTGCATCAGTTCAAATGGGATAAACTGTCCTACACCAAGAGTATTATTTAACACACCGATCGCATCTGCCGTCACAACACTTCCGGCAACACCTCCGGCATATCTCTTTGCTGTCACCTCTTGTAAGCCGGTAACACTTCCACCGAAAGCCATTCCTTCCGCAGTAATCTTCACGCCGTCTCCTTGACCAATCATTCCTCCGGCATAGTCTCCGCCACTCTCAACTATAAGAGTCTTTCCCGCTACTGTACATCCGTGTATTTTTGATGGCATCACACCTGCTAATGTGAGAAGTTGATTTTTCTGTTCTTCCGTACCATTTGTCAGAATCTGTCCTAAAAGCTTAGAAACAGAATCTACCAAAGTTGGTTTCTTCTCATCCTCACCGCCAAGGGTTGTCCCAAATCCTACGGTTGCTCTTCCCGCAAAGCCTCCGGCATATTTCTTCGCCTTTACACTCGAAAGACCTGATACCAACGAAGCACTGCTTATACTGTTTGCCATAGCTCCATTAAATCCACCAGCATAAGATTCCGTTGCCTCAATTTTAAGTCCCTCACTGTTGACTGTACAGTTTTCCTGTCCTGATTTTGCATCAATCTCGTACAATGTAATTCCTGCATCGTTTAAAAGCCCCTTGATAATGGCATCTCGTTCCAATCCCGCAAAACCACCGGCACCATTTTTCGCCTGCACGGTTGTCAGACCTGAAACAGTCGCATTTGAAATTTTTGTCCCTGTCTGAATTCCGACAAAACCACCATTGTAGTCCTGAGCCGCATTTCCAATTGTTCCTGTTTTTAAAGTAACACTACACCCTGTAATCACTGGATTATGATATCCTGTCGGAATCAGATTTCCTAAAGGAACATCATTTTGTAATAACACAGTAATCAAATCACCCAGTCCAACCCCCGGAATAATATTTAAAAGCGTAGCCAATACTTTTACCACCGTTCCTAATATGCCGGATAACCCTTCGTACGTTTCCACACCTTCCGTAAATCCAACAAAACCACCGGAGATCCCTTTTGCACTAGTAACGGATGCCTGATCTACCGTACAATTTTCAATGTGGACATCTCCCACAATCCTGCCTGCAAAACTTCCTGTTGCAAATAGATCTGGGCTTTTCTGCTTCAATGTCAGAAGATCTCTGAGTACATCTCCCAATTTCAAATTTCCCAAAATTGGCAGAAGACCGCTAAGTATGCCATCAAGTAAATCACCCACAACTCCGAGGACTTCTCCCAACAGGCCAAGCAAACCTTCCACTAAAGAATCTATGTTGTTATCTACTTCTGTGGACATATTATTCACATCTACCTGTTCTAAATGAATATTTTTCACAACTGCTGTTCCCGCAGAACCAAGTGTGTTTTCATCCAACTTATTCGAGATAGTTCCGAAGAAACCGATGCCACTTGTGGTCTTCATATTGAGAAGACCACTCTGCTCCACCTTGACATTTCGAATCGTTGGTACGGCATCTTGCTGCATATTCAGCCGCCCTTCCATTTTTCCAGATAAATGAATCGGCATCCAACTTCCATCTTTTTTATCTGAATTTTCTCCATTCGCACTCAAATCAATATCACGAAAAATAATATAATTTGCATCCGCTGAATATTTTAAATCACCATATTCCGCCCTTAGCTTTGTAATACTAGCAGTATCATCATTAGGTCGCCCCGTATCATCCACTCCACAAATTCTACTTTTCCCTAAAAGAACACTTCCTAAAAGTCCTCCAACCAAATTCAAAATACCATCTAAAATATTATTATCGTACAAGTTGACGTCTGCCAACTGATACATATCATTTTTTTCATAATATGTGTACTTATCCTTGATTACTTTGTCTGGAACCTTATGAAACACTTCTAAGTGTGTTGTTCCTCCTTCCGGTGCCACCATCTCCAATCCCAAATCGGCATCACCCGGATAATATGGTACATATGTCGGATCTTTTCCAAAAATCCCTCCGACTAATCCAGCCGGAGTATAAACATAAAGCCTTGGAGTTACATGGGTACCACTTCCAATTGCCTGAAGTTGTGACTCATTTCCAATCAAAATATATTTCTTTCCATCAATTTCCTCATAAAGCTGCCCTGGTTTTGTTCTTCCATCTGGCTTTTCGCCTTGTAACGGATATGCTGCACCTTCTACATACTTCTCCGCCAAAAGCTCCGGCATCTGCTCCGTAAAGGATGGACTTAACACATAGTGATGTTCTTTGCTGTATGTCAGATATTCTTGTGCCTCCTCCGGGCTTTCCCCTGCCGGGGTCCCATCTTTGTACAAAAGCTGTCCCATACCCACTTTTTCAGGCATCATATCATTGGACATGATCGGTTCCTCTGCAGAATTTTCCGAAGCGATCAGACGAAGCTGATAGTTATTGTACACATAAACCGTATCACTTTCTTTTTCATATAAGATTGCATCTTCTTTCGGAGTTTCTGTAAATGTCCCGGTAAATCCTTCCGGCAACATCCATATATTTTCCGAAGACAAAGAAATTTCATTCATCAACATGTATCTGGCATCTGGTGCATAAGTGAGAACCTGTCCTTCCGAAAGCACTTCTTCCCCTGTGCCAAACTGCTCTTCCTGCATATCATAAATTCTTACAGGTGCTCCTGTCCCGATTGCCTCAAGTTGTCTGCTATGGTAGATTTTTATCACACCATTCTCATATAAGTCTGTAACATTCTGTTGCTCCTCTGGTATCTGCTCCGGCTGCCCTGTATTCTCTTCCACTTCTGTCTCTGTTTCTTCGAGAATCGGATTTGGTGATTCTTCGAATACCTCCTGTGCAGAAACCGTTAACGTCTGAAAAAAGATAGAGAAAACCAATACCCATGCGATTGCCTTTTTCCCTATGCTCCGCTCAAATATTTGTTTACTTTTTTTCTTCCCCACACTCTTCTCCTTCTGATATATATATTTTTTGTAATGAACTGGTAAAAAATCAGTTTCCAACTTTCACTGAACACCTCCGCAAAAGCTTCATGTATATTCCCATCATTGCACCATTCTACCATCTTTCTACCAACGTCCCACCAACGCAAAAGATCCGTCAAATCCTTTTCAGATCTGACGGATCTTTGCAGCTATCCCATGCTAAGAATCTCTGCAAGAATATACTCTCCCCAGGAATATTCCGATAGAAATTCTCCCTCGAATTTATCTTTTTCTTGTACTTTATGATTTTTCCATGCATAATAATCGCACTCTACAATATCTGTATTCAACATCTGTCCTCTCGGTGTTGACAATAACAAGTCGGAAAGTCCTTCTGCTTCTAATATTTCCTTTAACCTTTTTAAGGCATTATAGTAAACCTTCATTTTTACATTGCTATATTCTCTTCCTTCCCAGATTACACTGTAAATTTCTTCATTGCTGATCTCTTTTCCACAACGCGTAGCAACCAATGCGAGTATTTCCTTCGCTTTTCCTCGCAGCGCGATCGGAACCCCATTTTTCAAAACATTAAATCTTCCAAACATCTGTATATAAATTTCTTTGTGCAGACTCTTCGAAAGGATTTGCATTTTCTGCATCATCATCTCTATTGTTTCTTTTTTATATGGCTTTACAATATAATAATCTCCACCAATTAAATTAGAATCACGAATATACTCATCGTAAGCGGAAATAAACACGATTAGAATACTCGGACAAATCTCTCGAATCTTCACTGCCAGTTCTATCCCGTTCATCCCCGGCATTTTGATATCTAGAAATGCTAATTCCACCGCATTTTCCTGTACAAATAAAAGTGCTTCCTCCGGGTTCTCAAACTGGGCTATCACATTCAAATTGGAAATCCCTTTGCTCAGACGCATAAAACTTCTCAGCATAATCTGCTCATCATCTACGATAATTGCTCTCACTGCTTGTTTCTCCTTTCATCGGAATCCTAACGGTAATTTTCGTTCCTTCTCCTACGATACTTTCTACCTGCACTTTTGCATTCATTAATTTTTCAAACCGGAAAATCAAACTCTGCAGTCCGGTAGAATCTCGTTCTTTCGTTTGGATCTCCCATCGGATCTTATCCACATCAAAACCGACTCCGTTGTCCTCTACCTGTATGACAATCTCGTCCGCCTCTCGACAGGAACGAATGATAACCATGCCTCCGATGCTTCCTCTCTCATAAATTCCATGTCGGATTGCATTTTCCACCAACGGCTGAATGCTGAGAGGAACAATCATAAAATCTGATTCTTGAATCTCATATTTCACTTGCAGCTTGTCGCCAAAACGCATTTTTTCTATGTTGACATATGCTTTGATATTCTCTATTTCCTGAGCAAACGAAGTAAACTCCTCGCTTGCCATCGATTTGATACACGCACGCAGATGCGTTGTAAAATCAAAGATTAAATCTGCGGCATAGTCTGGATTTTCTAAGACAATTTCCCTGATCGATGCCAACGAATTATAAAGAAAATGTGGCTGCATCTGACCGGTCGATATTTTGATTCTGGATTCGTTCAGCTGAATTTTCAATTTCTCCAGTTTCTTTTCTGCATTTTTCTGCGCATCCCGATATTTACTGATATCTATAACAACCCCATATCCGTACTGCTTCCCATCCGAACCATCCTTTACTTCTAAAGTATCTGAAAGCTTCAACATGGAGCCATCTCTACAGATCATGCTATATTCACAAGTGTAAGTTTCACCGCTGCCTTTGATCTTCTTCACGAATGCTTCGTATTTTTCCCGATCTTTTTCTGCCAGAAGATTCACATACTTCCTGTCATTCCCCAGAATCGCATTTAACTCATCTTCTGTATATCCAAGCATCTTTCGAAGTCCTTCATTAATATACTCTACACAGCAGGATTCCTCTAGGCAAAAACGGTACAGTCCTATTTGTGCGCTGACCATGATTTCCATCACTTCATCAAACAATTCATGTTCCTGGGTCGTATCCATCACAGTCCCAAAGACAAGAAATTCACCGCCCCGCTCATCTTTTACAGGCACTAAAATATTTTTCACCCAGCAATTCTTTTCCGGAGATTGCCACATCGATTCAAACGTAATCACTTTTTGATACTGGATCACATTTTGTATTTCCCTGAAAAATCCGTCAAAATTGTATTCCGGATGCAGCTGTTTCCATTTATCAGAACTTTTCATAAAATCAGTGATCTGTCTCCGCCCATATGTCTCTTGAAATTTTTTATTTCCGATAATGCTGTCTTCTTTCATATGATAGCGAAATACCGGGAATGTCAATTCATTCATCAACTGTTTATATCTATGATACTGATAAAAATGTTCCGTTTGCAGTTGTCTTTGCTTTCTGATATGCAAAACAATCAATATGATCGAAACAACAAGCGAAATCACAAACAATACAAGAATGGTCAGCATGCTTCTCTCCACGACTTGATCGTTCTTTTCATATTGCAAAGCTGCCGCATCTTTCTCCACCATACTGAATATCGTCCAATCCTCCACACCACTTGGCATATACACAGCATACTGAATCTTATCATTCTGTCTGAAGCTCAGTTGTCCAGACATTCCATCTCTTAAATTTTTCTTCAGTTCTTCTTTTTGTGTAGCAGAAAAGATAAAATTATCACATCCATCGAACAGATTGTGTGCTAACAAGAACCGGTCTTCTTTATCCCCTACTAATAGGATTTTCCCCTCTGGATTGACTAAAAACATACTTGCATTTCCAGCAAACTGTATGTCTTCCACCAGAGTGTCTTCCACACTGGAAATCTTCTTACTTTTAAAGAGAATTCCTTCCAGTTTCCCTTGGATGCATAGCGGAATTGTATAAAGAAGTTCTGCTTCCTCAAATCCCATCGATTCCTCAAGCAGTACACATTTCCCAGCTGTATGTCCCCCCCCCGCAGACAAAATGTGTGCAAAGTGCTCTTCTGAGCTTATATTCCCAAGTTTCTCTCCATTCCACTTGATTACATTTCCAGACAAATCCGAAAGTCCTAACATGGTAATGTTTTCCTCTTCTCTCATCAACTCCCAGATATGATCGAACTGTTCCGTTGCTATTTTCCCATTGCTAAATGCCAATATACTGTTAATCACACGTAACTGTACATATTCTCGGTTAATAATTTCCTCCAACATTGTCACCTGCATTTGCACCTTCGCCTTCAGCTCATCAAATGCTTTGTTTTTCACATTTTGTTCTAAGGTGAGCTGGATGATTCCATACGCAATCATAAGTATCGTACTGATCATGATCAGATACAATCCAAAATAAGTGATTGCTGATTTCCGCTCCCTGTTTCTTCCCTTCCGTTTCATGATAAACTGTCCTCACAAATCTCCCATATCATTCCTTTATATTTTTTAAATTATACCATACAACGATATTTTTCTGTATATTTTTTATTCTTTTCGCCACATATTTTTTCATATATTAGCAATTTTCACAAAAAGTGCAAAAAAAGATAGTCATTGAAACGATTTCTTCAACAACTATCTTTTTAATTTCAGCCGATCAATCTCTATTTTATTTCCTGTTTGCCCTATGTTTCTTAATGGCAAAAAACAGAATCAGAAAACCACTGATCAACAAAATACATAACAATATCAACACTGGTGCGTAATCTCCTGTCTGCACAGGCTTGTTCTGTTCTACAGAAGTTTTCGGCAATTCATATCGATTGAGAAAACAAACCGACTCTTTTTTTGTCTCCGCTTCCCCCTGCTCCAATGCCACCACCGTGATTTCCAGTTCCTTAGAAGCATCTGCAGTACAATATACCGTCACATTATACACACATGGATCATATGTGTAATACTTTGTACTCCCTTTCTGTTGGGTAATCTCATACTGATAAATACCCGGCTGTGTAAATTTTATAGATGGAAATTCTTTTTTTCCCTGTCCTTGTATCTCCATCACAACTTGCTGACTCTCTGCCTGTTCCGGCATAGGAGCATTTTGTGTCAGTGCCTTCATTCGGATTACAAATGTTTCCGGCTGTACAGGCCTGTCACCTTCCAAAACGATTTCAACAGGAAGCCGAAAGCTTGTTTCCATTGCATATACTTGCATCAGACTTTTGCTGGATAGCAACACCATAATCAAAATAGAAAACAAAGTTCTTTTTATCTTTTTCACATATTATTCCTCCCTGTCTGCGTCCTTTTCCGGTATCATCTGTGCCAAAACCACAGTTCTCGCATCTGTAAATTCCGACGTACATGTAGTCAAAGCTACCACTTGCGGATGTTCACACTTCTCTAAGTCATCTAATACATCTTCTCTGGCAAAAAGTGCATGGCTCCGGATATAATCCAGCTGCCCTTCTTTCCATGTCTTTGGCCAATTGCGTAATTGGAAGATGTGGTCGTCTGAAACCCCGGCAATTAATACAGCTGCAACTTTTAGGCGATAAACCCGATCTGGTAGCAGTAACGTACCAGTATCATTTTTTTTGAAAAATGCCTTCTTTTTATATAGATCCAAATCTCCAAACATATTTCCACTATCCATATGATGGCCATACAAAAGATGATAAGAATCTGAAAAATCTTTTGCATTCTGGCTGTCCAGAAAAATACTTCCTGCAAGAGCAAATTCCCCATAAACATCCCGATTAATATAGGTAAGATTCGTTTCTCCCTGCAATACCGGGAAATCAATATGAGTTCCATCCATAGTAATCCAGGCACATACATCCGGATTGATTGAAAGCAATTTGGAGAAATCTGGTCGTTCTTTATCCGGCTTAAGCTTTAGCATATCCTCCTGAACATTTTCTGCGGCAGAATAAACTCTATGGTTATCGTTCAAAACAAATAATGCATAGGCAGCGGCAATGATGAAAATAACAATCAGAAAAAAACTGATTATAAAATTCAGAAAACGTTGTATATATCCAGAAATCTTATATCCCACTGTTCTGCTCCCTTTCGTCTGTCCGCCTGATTTTGTGCAGAAGCTCCTCCGTGAATCTACGGAGGAGCCCACGACCTGCTTCTTCTATATTTTTTTACTCTTCTCTTCTTCTGCGGCTTTTTACAATCATCATACCTGCTCCGAGGACAACAAGTGCAAGGATCATGATATATGGAAGCGAATCTAAGTGGATCCCTGTATTTGGTTTCACCATATCGCTGTCTTCATCATTCATTCCCTTACTGTTTGCAATGATGATATTGTTATTCGTATCTTTTCCGACTGTACCGGTTGCAGAAAGGCTTTTTCCATGATCCGCCTTAGGCTCACTCGGTGTCGGATTGTCTAATGCTTTTCCACCACCGTAGTAAGCTACCGTATATCCTTTGGATGGATCATTGAGATTATCTGCTGTCAATTCACCGATATGCTTATCATCCTCTTTTACTGTATAAGCTACTCCTGCCGGAACACCACTAAATACAACTGTCTGGTCATCTTTCATTGAGAGGTTTACCGTTGCTGTATATCCTTGTGCATCATCTCCTGTCCATCCAGATCCTTCACCCACTTTTTTAATAGATCCGCCGGTATAGCTAATATCACTGCGAACTGGTTTTTCTGAAGTCAAGGTTACTGTTACATCAAAGTTCTGATCGTGACTTGCAAGCGGTCCACGTACCTGTTTCATAATTTTAAATTTTGCCAGTTCTGCTGCATCTGGATCCTGACCATCTGGTCCCGGAATTGGTGTGATCGGATCTGGTTTGTCCGGATCTGGAGTTGGAATCGGGTTCGGATTTGGTTCTGGTTTCGGATCTGGAGACTCTGGATCAATTTCTCCATCTAACAGATATTTGTTTTTAAAATCACCTTTTTTATTTCCATTGTCTTGAGTGTTATCATTTCCTGCTCCGATTCCGGCATCTTCCGATGTGACCGTTACAAATTTTTTCAGATCTCCTCCATCATATTTTACGACAACCTGAATATAAACGGCTTTCTTATCGTATACTACACCTGCGGAATCTTTGGAATCTGGTGTATGTGCAGACGGAGACTGCTCTTTAATCTCATAGTTATATTTACCAGGTACTGTGTAAGTCGGTACTGTCACTGCAATATCATTTGTAATCGCACTTACTTTTAAATCTGCCACACTCAAGTTCGGCGCTGCACTTATGTCTACAGGTGCTGCTTTACAAGTAGATACAAATTTCAAAGTTTCATCTGGATATTGTTCTGCGAGTGCATTCTCATCTAATTTCACATATTTTTTTTCAATTTTAAACTCCGATGGTTGGTTCGCCAAGCTTCCTTCGGTAGGATAATTTGATGGTGCTGCAAATACTGGGATACTCATGCAAAATGCTAATACTATGGCCAGTATTGCTGACAATTTTTTCTTCATAGTTTTTCTCCTTTTCATCGTATATTTACAAGTTTCTCTGCAAAGTTAAAATCCTCTGCGGCGGACAATGGTAATGACCTTGCCCTTGATCGCTTCTTCCGGCAGTGGACCAAAGTCCCTGCTGTCAGAAGATTGTGTGCGGTAGTCGCCGAGAACGAAAACATACCCTTCCGGCACTTGAAAAGGATATTTCAGAAGTGTCTTAGGTTCGGTAGGATAAAGGATCTCACCGGATTGCACTGTACCGTTGACATACAGATGACCTTCCTCATCCATATCTACATAATCGCTTCCCTTTGCTACCACACGGGATGCACAGATTTCCCTGTCCATCTCATACAGGATCAAATCGTCCTTTTGGATTTCCTTCTCTAACCGAAATCCAAGAACGAGATCCCCATCTTTCAACGATGGAAACATCGCATTTCCATTAAGCTGACAGATCAGAAACACTTTGGAAAACAGGATGTAAAACAGAAGTACCAGCCCTGCCAGCCGCAATCCGAGATCCAACCAGCCTCTGCGGTCCAGAATCGCATTTCTTCGTCGCTGAATCACCTGTGCTGCTGTCAGTTCTGTATTTGGGTGTTTTCTCTTCATCAGTCAGAATTCTCTCCGCGGACTTTGGTGCGCTCTTTTAACAAAAGATCATATCTTTTTCGCTCCCATGCAAGCGCCTCCTCATATAGATGATTCAACTCCTGTATTTTCTTCCAAACATCCGCCTCATCTACCCCAAAGAGCCTTTTTTTGAACTTCACTTGTTCTAAATATTCTGTAATCCTGTTTTCCTGTTGTCTTTCCGGATCTTTTTTTATATTTTTTTTGGAATCTATCGCACTCCCTCCTTTATTCTCTCTCTATTCGGTTTTTCTTTCTTCTCCAGAAAAACAAAACAGCGGTAATACTTATAAGAATCAACATCCATACATACAGGTTCTTATCTAAATGAATTCCCGTATCTGGTGTTGCATCTTCTGTATTTTTGTTTGTGACTTTCAGTTCTACCACATCTCCCGGCATTCCGGTAATTTCACAAGTCATAACGGCTATATTTTGATCTTTATTTTCCAATGCAGGAGTTTCTACTAAGTAACTGCCGTCTTGATTTTTTTGCGAAATCGAAATATCGTATTTTAATGTATCAACGGCCTCCCTAATCTCAAGCTCAGAACCAATCTCTACATGCTGTAACGTAATCGCATCACCATCTTTCAGAGAAGCAGTTACCGTCTTACTCATTGTCATGCCGTCTTCCCAATAAAGAATCTCCATGGCAAATGGCTTATCATGCTCTCCAAATGGACCGGTGACTTCCTTGGAAATCTTAACAGTCACTCCTCCTTTGTGCGGATGATTGACCACATGCCTATCCGCAAGAGGCTTCCAGATATTCGTCTGTGGATTTTTTTCGTACAAGAACAAAATCTCATCTTCGACATCTACCATGTACAATGCCATATTATCCTGATACTGTGTCTTCCCTGTCTCTCCTTTATTCGGAGTAGTGGATTCTACCATCCAGTATCTGCCTTTTTTCATCTCTTTTGGCAATTGTAGCATTCCTTTTTCATCTGTCTTATATCCCCGGTCGTTCACCGGCTGACACTTCTTCCCATCCTTTTTCAGAACTACTTCACCATTCTTAGAATCTTCATCATATTCTACCGTATATCCCGTGTCGTCTACATATTCCGAAGTCCCTTCCTTATACGGTACTTCATAGAACATAAATTCCGCACCTGCAAGACGATTTCTTGGAAGATCATCTGTCTTTAAGAAACTTCGTTCTGCCAGATTGAAATGTAAATTCTGCACTTCCAGTTCTATTTTGGAAATGTTCTGGAATTCGTTCTCATTCTTCGGTGACAATAACTGTCCCGTCGAATCTTTGTACTGAATCTCAGGATAAATGACTTCGTAGTACAGGAATCCATCTCCAAACTCTGGAGAATAGTGTGTTTTTCCAATTTCAACTTCTTCTATTTTATATTCCACCGGCTTCTTATCCAAAAACAGCGGAACTTTATCGACCGTGTATTCCCAACCATTTTCTTCATTCAGAAGGAACTCTTGTCCGGTAGAAATTCCATCTCGGTACAAGCGTATTTTTACCTGCTTTTCCGTCAATGCATCGTTTTTGTTCTCCCACATCTTTTTTATATGCAGGCTGCTTGTTTTTGAAAAATTTCGGATATTCAGACTTGTATCTCCCCGTGGTATTAATACCGCCTTGCCATCTATCTGTCCATTTTCCGGAGCTATGACAGCCTCTTGATTCTCTCCGGCTTTTCTGTCTACCAGTTTTGCCTCTGTAATTTTAAATGCTCCGTTTGCGATCTCTACAGTGATCTGTACATCTCCTGTATCCACGTATCCTGTTGGTACATTTGTTTCCCGCAGCAAATAGGTTTCTGTCGCTGTCCGATTCTTTCCTGTTTCATCCTGTAATGGAATGATAAGTTCTGCAATTCCATTTTTATCCGTTGTGATCGAATCTTTCTTAGCGCCGTCCAGACTGACATCAAAGGTAATTTTCTCCATTCCCTCTCCGGTAGACGCATCAAATTTATTCAGCGTAAGCACTCCCGGTTTCTGATAACGGTTTTCCAGTTCAATAGTAAGTGATTCTCCTCCACGCCCCATACCACGACCTGTGAATTTAATTCCACTATCCGGATACAATTCCCAGGAATTTACATTTTCTCCCTGCTCATGGGAATTGTGAACATTATACCAACCTGAGAACTTTACTTTTGGATTATCTGGCTTATAATTGTGTTCTTTTAAAGTGTACTTCCAAAATGGATCTGCTTTGACAATCCATGTACAACTTGTATGTGTTTTATCATCCCACGTTCCTACAATCTCCGTTGGTAACTCTTCCGCTGCAGAAGCTTTCGCATCCGTTGTCTGTCCGCCCTCTGAAGGAAGCACAAGCTTCATATGCTGATGAAATGCCGGCGGTTGTGGCGTTCCATCTGAAAACGTTTCATCCATATCGATGCCGATGTAATAATTTTTCTTGATTGCTTCAATCTCTTCCGGCATTCCAACGAAATCTTTCTTTACTGTCAGATATCCGTTTTTTGCTACAATACGTCCATCAATATGCCATCCATCTGACATTTCGCTTTTGAACGAATACCAGTAAATTGTAAAGAATTCTGTATCTAATTTTGAGGAAGGGATCTCCTTGTCACCGATGCGGATTGTACGCCCACTTTCCCGGATTGTCTGGAACACTTCTTCATCAGAAGGGATCTTGTCTATCTTATAGATATAATCTCCATTCCCTATGTATCCAGGATCTGGTCTTGTTCCTTGAAGCAGCTCCATCACTCTCTTATGTCCATTTGCATAATGTTCCCATGTGGTTGGATTCTTATTTCCGAGAACCGGAACATCATGTAAGATGCTTGCCTTTATATTACAGTTTGCCACCGCAACCGCGCTTGTATAGTCATCTTCATTCACTGACGGCAAAGCCACCGAACCATCTTCCGGCATCGCCGACTTACAGATATAAAACTGTACTTGCCTTCGGCTTCGGTCACTCACCTTATTCCATGCCGCATAGAAAACGATCGGTTCCTGCGCGTTCTTCCTAATCTCTGAAAGTTTTGCTCCCGCATCACATTCCTGCCAGCGCCCTTTGCTATCTCTGTAATCCCAATGATCAAATTCATACTGTTCCAGCTCTTTACTGTCATTGTCTTCGTGGTCATAAGTCAGCGGATATGGTGATTTGATCTTATACTCTTCTTCATCCTGCCCCTCCGGAATGTCTTCTGTAAATCTTGTCTTGTTTCCAACCTGAGGTGTCAACTTGGCTTCTTTTGGAAGCTTCTTCATATAACGAGTCGTATCGTAGATTACCCTAACTGTATTCGAATCCTGCGGCTTATCTGCGACAACCTTATAGGATGAGGCGATACTTGACCATTCAAATTTCAATTTATCATCTCCGGATGGTGTCGGGAGAATATCATCCACATTTTTGTCATCAGATGTACAACTCCAAATAATATTCTTTCCCTGATACTCTCCTTCCAGTGTCGCTTTCTTCGGAACTTCTACACTATAATGTTCTCCATGAGCTATATATTGTCTCAAAACAGCCTGTCCTTTTGTCAGGTTCAGTGGATCCATCACTTCCACCAGATGGAAGCTTCCCTCCACATCAAAATGTCGTCCTGCAACTCCGATCTGAGCCGAGAGCCCTGTCAACCGGTCAAAATAGTTCTCAATTTTATCCGGATTCAATGGGTTTGGCTGTGAAAAATAATAGACCGATACATCGCGCCCCTTTTTCAGAACAGGAATATACCATGTGCCGTCGTTATCTTTGTAAGGGTGTTGTACAAATACTCGAGTATCTGTCGCATAACCAAACAATATTTTTTCCTTCCCATCTGCTCCCGGTTCCAATTTCTCCGGAGTAAATCCAAACTCCTTGTAAACCTGTGAAATTGTGTCATCTTTTCTGGCTCTCAGATAATATCGGCTGTCACGTCCACTGTTTGCTTTTGTGATGTAATGCTGCTCAGCATTGATATTTTTTACCAGCTTATAATCTCCATCGATAAATACATAAAAACTGATATTCGCTTCTTTTGTCTCCGCCGGCTTTTCTGTGTTATCTGGAACAATCACATACGGACGTACCGCATCCTCCGGCTGGATCGTAAAACTCATTGTATGGTCAGCTTCATTTTTTACTCCGGTAATCCCCGAAAGTGTACCATCTTCTCTTCTACATTCCCAATTTACTTCCTTCGTCTGCCCTTCCACACGCGGCTTAGTACTGACAGTTCTTGTAAGCGTTGTTTTTCTTGCTACAAAATCCATAGCTGGAAGATTCACTAAATCTGTAGGACTATAGACCTGTCCATCCTCATCCTGCACTGTCACACTGTAAAATCCGTTATACCGGTTATCGTGGTATTCCATCAGTGTCTTTACATTCAAAAGAGGTAAGATCTCCCCATCCGGCAGATAGTACACATCCATTGGCTCTCCGGTCTTTCCTATATAAATACAATCATGACCATTTTGTGTATATTTACCTGCATTATGAATACTGTCATAATCTCTCTTAGAATAATAAAAACGCTCTCGGCTTCCATTTTGGATAGAACCATCATAATGAAACTTTTCTAAGTATTTTGTTAATTGTTCATTAGAAATATAATAATAAGTAGTTCCCGGCTTACTTGTAGTATCTTTCAGAACAGGAACTTCTGCCTGCTCTACATTGTATCTCTCATAATCTACAAACGTGTAAAATTTGATATTCAAGGTCTCCGGTGCAAATGTATTACATGCAATGGTATACGGCTGTTCTATCCTCTGAATATTAAATCCCAGTCCCTGATCACTTTTTACCGGCTGGATCGTCTTTTTCTCATCCTCACTGACACAAAGCCATTCACTTGCCTGTGTCTCTCCCGGATCGACTGTGATTGTGACATCATCGTCTTTCTTATGGTAAGTCACAGTTCGGCTTCCATCCGGATGTATAACTGTCACAGAATAAAAGCTGTGCCTGTTTTGCTTCAGCTGCTCCGGATTATTCTCCGGTACTTCTTCACTTCTATCCGCGCCTTTCGGCATATAATAAACATCTGTTGGTACAGTCGTGTTTTGATTTTCCAATGTATAGGATACGTATTGCTTTCCTTTATAAGTTTCCATTGCCGCATGGGCTAACGTCTTCTCTCCACGGACTGCATATGGAAAAAATTTACCGAACTGCTTGTCTGTTTCTTTCAGACCATATTCTTTATAAATCTCTGCCAGATCGCTGACAGAAAGAAAACATCTACCCTGGCGATTCCACTTATACACTTTTTTCAGCGAATCACTTGGCAGCTTTCGGATCTCGTTGTCTACATATACATAAAACTGAAGATCAAATGCTGTCTGATCCGCTCTTTGTATCACATAAGACTGCGAGATATTTCCGATTGTAAACTTTGTCTGATTTCCAGCTTCTACAGTCCCATCTATGACGGTATCATCCGCTCCGATACAGGTCCATTCAATCCGATCCGTCTGTTCTGCCGACTCAGGATTAAAATCAGACACCGTCATTTCCATTGTAGTTCCCGTCAGCGCATAGCGAATCCGATCTTGTCCTTCGCCGCTTACTTCCACGGAATAGAAAGAATTATCTTTTTTTACTGCTTTCTCTAAAGTCAGATATCCACCTTTTCCATTCGGGAGATAGTAAACATCTACCGGTACGCCTTGCTGATTCTCCCCATCATTATATGAAACATACGTTTTTCCAGAATCTGTATCTTCATGAACTGTTCCGTATTCTATTCCCTTTTTTCCTCTGTAAGCAGATACAAACTTATGATATGCATCTGGATTCTGCCCATCATTTCCTCTTGTGAATCCAAATTCTTCATACACCGATACCAGATCATCTACAGAAATTCCATGATATGTCGTTCGTCCATCCTTCCATGTGGCAATGCCGGTAATTCCATTGTTCTGAAGTTTTACCTTTTCCCCACCGATGATAATGTAAAAGTCAATATCAAACCCCTGCGCAATCTCCTGAAGCTTCGATACCTCCTCTTTCTCTTCCTGCTGCTCAGATGATTTTTCTGTTTCTGGTGCAGCTGCTTCTGGAATATTTTCCTTTTTCGGATCAGTTTCTTTTTCCGGGATACTTTCTTCCTCTGGAAGCTCTTCTTTTTCCGGGATACTTTCTTCCTCCGGAACTTCTTCTTTTTCCGGAACACTTCCTTCTTCCGGAAGGTCTTCTTTTTCTGGAGTACTTTCCCCTTCCGGGATGACTTCTTCCGGAATCGTTCCTTCCTCTAATGAACTTTCCCCACCAGGAATCCCCTCCTCCGTCGTGGGAGTTTCTTCCTGTTGCATCAGTTCCTTCTCCGCCAATGCCTCCTCTCCAGACAGATGTTCTTCTGTGAGTGAAATCTCCTCTTGTGGTACTGATTTCATCCTGTTTTCTGTTTTTACAGTGGATATATCTGCTGCTAAAGCTGTTGTTCCCACACTATTCATACATAAAATCAATAGAAGTGTCCAGGCTATCCCCCGTAGCCTCGCTTTTTTTCTCTTCACACCGTTTCCTCCTCACATAATTGCCTATTTTTTATACAAGATGATTTACAGTTCCTATAACGTTCATCTCCAAAACTATCACTGTAAGTCCTCCGTAGCCGCATATATTTGGTATCAACGATACATGAACCTTACTCATCGAATCAGATTATCCTGCTCCTTTTCATATTTTCCATTTACTTCATTATTTATATTTTATCACCCCAATACCAACGGATAACCAACGGATTCGTATTGCTTGTCTACCGATATGCAAAAGAGCAGACAGCTGATTCATACCATTTTCCACTCAGTCTTAAAATAAAAAAACTGCCACCAGATTTTAAAATCTGATAGCAGAAATCATTTTTTCTTGTCTACGGTCGAATAGCTACCTTAATGACGC